>VBII01000094.1 GCA_005887735.1 Chloroflexota bacterium | reverse complement strand
CAACAGCGTCAACATCAACGCCGAGGACGCGGTCAGGCTGCACGTCGCCGACCTCGAGGCGGCAGACACCGCCTCGCTGCTCAACCAGGTCGACGGCCGCGAGGTTCCACGGACCAACGGGAGCCTCGTCATCCATTCGGCAGGCGCGCTGATCGAGGACTTTCCAATGCCCTTCTGGCAGGTTTTCCTCAACTCGCTCATCGACCCCACCATCGCGGCCCTGCTGATCCTCGTCGCCGGCTACGGGATCATCACGGAGCTGTCCAACCCCGGCCTCATCCTGCCCGGCGTGGTCGGGGGCATAGCCGCTGTGCTCGCGGTCGTGTCGCTGGCCAACCTTCCGGTGAACATCGCGGGAGGCCTGCTGATGCTCCTGGCGTTTCTCCTGTTCATCGCCGACATCAAGGCCCCGACGCACGGCTTTCTCAGCGTGGGTGGCGCGATCGCCCTGGTCCTGGGCATGGCCTTTCTCATCAACACCGGGCCGGTCGGGCTCGGAGTCAATCCCGTCGTCTCGGTGGTGACGGCCATCCTGACGCTCGGGTTCTTCACATTCTTCATTCGCAAGATCTGGGCCGCCCGGCGCCAGCCCGCATTCGCCGGGCCGGAGGGCATCGTCGGAGCCCTCGGCGAGGCGCGCGAGGAGCTTTCTCCCGAGGGTCTAGTCTTTGTCCAAGGCGCGCTGTGGAAGGCCAGCGCTGCCGCGCCGATCGCCGCCGGATCGTCGGTGCGCGTGGTCGGCCGCCAGGGTCTTCAGCTGCAGGTCGCACCCGAGAACGGACAGGTCAAGGAGAAGAAATAGTGGACGTCGGGCTGCTCGTGGTCGTCGCCGTGATCGTCTTCGTCGCCCTGATCGCCCTCTTCTCCAGCCTGCGCATCGCCGCGGAGTACGAGCGGGGCGTGGTCTTCCGCCTGGGCCGCCTCATCGCACTGAAAGGGCCTGGACTCTTCTTCATCATCCCGTTCGGGGTCGACCGCCTGGTCAAGATCGACCTGCGGGTGATCACGCTCGAGGTGCCACCGCAGGAGATCATCAGCAAGGACAACGTGACCGCCAAGGTCAACGCCGTCATTTACTTCCAGGTCGTCGACGCGCGCAAGGCCGTGGTCCAGGTCCTGAACTACATCAACGCGTCTTCCCAGATCGCGCAGACCACGCTGCGCGCCGTGCTGGGTCAGTCGACACTCGATGAGCTCCTTGCCGAGCGGGACAGGATCAACCAGAACCTGCAGAAGATCATCGACGAGCAAACGGAGCCCTGGGGTATCAAGGTGTCAACTGTCGAGATCAAAGACGTAGAGCTGCCGAGCACCATGCAGCGGGCGATGGCAAAACAAGCCGAGGCGGAGCGCGAAAAGCGCGCGAAGATCATCAATGCGGACGGCGAGTTTCAGGCTTCGCAGACGCTGGCCAACGCAGCGCAGGTCATCTCCTCCCAGCAGGGCGCGCTCCAGCTGAGATTCCTCCAGACGATGGTGGAGATCGGCGCCGAGAAGAACACGACGATCATCTTGCCGTTGCCCATCGAGCTGATCCGGCCGCTGATCGACCTTGGCCGAAGCTCCGACGGAGCGCCGGCAGCGCCGCGTCCGCAGAAGGGCTCGACGACCGACTGAGCGGAACCCCCGTCCTCGACTGGGTCACCGCTGCGCTCCTGCTGACGCTGCTGCCCCTGATCATCACGGCCAACGTGGCCGTCGGCAGGCCATGGGCGGGCCTGGCGACGGCGGTGCTGTGCGGATCGACCGCCGGTGCCTTCTGCCTCTACGGCGTGATCGACATCACCGGCCTGGCGCCGCTCGTCTCGAGGGATCTGACGCTGGAGGCAAGGTTGGGGTTCGACGCCGGCATCATCGTGATCGGGATTGCCTCTGCCGGCTTCGCCTTCAGGCCGATCCGCCGAACGGTCGCGGCGTTCTTGCCCATCGATCCGGACCACCCGGTGCACGCGTACGCGCTGACGCTTGCGCTCATCGGGTTCGGTTTTTCGGCCGTCCAGACGCTGTTCACGGATGTGCTCGCCTCGATGCAGGGCCAGCCCTCAGTCACGGTCCCCGACATCGTCTCCAACGAGATCCCTCTCCTGGTTTTCGGCGTCGCCGGGGTCGGACTCTTCATACGCCGCGACGCCGGCCAGACCGCAGCGCGGCTCGGCCTGGTGCGCCCAGCCTGGTGGCACATCGCCCTCGCGTTCGCGGGGGTGGGGGTCCTGGTCGCGGTCGCAATCGCGCTGTCGTGGCTCGGCCAGGACTTGACGCCGGGAGTCGCTCAGCGCGTCGACGTCACCACGCAGCACCTGTACGGCCGGCTCGGCGGCCCTGGAATCATCGCCCTCGCGCTTCTTCCGGGGATCTGTGAAGAAGTCCTCTTCCGCGGAGCTCTTCAACCGCGGCTCGGCCTTGCGGTGACCGCCCTGCTGTTCACCTCGATCCACACCCAGTACGCGCTCTCTTTCCAGACGCTCGCTGTGTTCGTGAGTGCGATCGGGCTTGGCCTCATCCGCAAGTACACCAACACCACCGCCTCGGCTACCTGCCATGCCGGCTACAACCTGTTGGCTGGCATCGGTCTTGGCGGCCTGCTTCTTTACGGCGCGATGCTTGTCGAGCTGGGGCTGATCGCGGCCGCGGCCTATGGTCTGTGGACCAGCCGGCGCCGGACGGCGGCGGCTGGGACTCCTTAGCAGGATGGGTGGCCATCCGCTCGACCCGGACCTAGAATTTCGCATAATGGCCCCAGATGTAGAAGCAGCGAGCCAGACCAGGCCCAACATATTGGCGACCACTACTCCGCCCGTCATGGCGGTGGTCAACCAGAAGGGGGGCGTGGGCAAGACGACGACGGCGATCAACCTGGCCGCCGCGTTCGCCGAGGTCGGCCACCCGACCCTGCTCGTCGACCTGGACCCCCAGGCCAACTCGACCTCCGGCCTGGGCCTCGACCCGGCCAGGGTGCGGCTGAACGTCTACCAGCTGCTCATCGGGGAGGCGAGCATCGAGGAGGTCGCTCAGCCCACCGGCGCGACGGGCCTGACGCTGATCCCCGCCAACATCGACCTGGCCGGGGCCGAGATCGAGCTGGCGACGATGGCCGACCGTGAGCACCTGCTCCGCAAGGCCCTGTCGCCCATCCCCTCCGGGGTCGAGATCTTGATCATCGACTGTCCGCCCTCGCTGGGCCTTCTCACCCTCAACGCCCTGGTCGCGGCCACGAGCATGTTGATTCCGACTCAATGCGAGTATTTCGCGCTAGAGGGTCTTCGCCACCTCATGTACACGCACCAGCTGGTGCGTTCTCGCCTCAATCCGAAGCTGGCGATCGCCGGCATCTTGATGACGCAATTTGACGCGCGGACAACGCTCGCCTGGGACGTGCTGAACGCGGTTCGCCGCTCGCACCCGCACCATGTGCTCGAAACGCTGATACCGCGCAACGTCCGACTCAGTGAAGCCCCCAGTCACGGCAAGTCCGTGATCGAATACGACCCCACATGTCGAGGCGCGGCGGCGTACCGCGCGCTCGCGAAGGAGCTGCTGGAACGATGAGCCAACCAAGACCGCGCGGACTCGGACGCGGACTCGATGCCCTCATTCCGATGTCGAGCGAAGGCGAAGCCCTGGTGCCCCAGATGATCGCGGTCGACCAGATCCGCCCCTCCCGCCAGCAGGTGCGATCGCGATTTGATGCCGAGCCGCTGGGCGAGCTGGCGGAATCAATCCGTCTCCACGGCGTGCTGCAACCGCTTCTCGTCAGGCGACTCGCCGACGGTTATGAGCTGATCGCGGGCGAGCGACGGTGGCGCGCGGCGAGGCTCGCCGGCCTCGAGAGTGTGCCGGCGGTGGTCCGCCCTGAAACGGGAAACGACGAGCAGCTCGTCCTCGGCCTGATCGAGAACCTGCAGCGCACCGACCTCGACCCGATCGAGGAAGCTCGCGGCCTGCGCCGGCTCATCGACGAGTTCGGCCTCACGCACGAGGACGTCGCTCAGCGCCTCGGCAAGCATCGTGTATCGGTAACCCAGTCGCTCCGTCTGCTGGGGGGATGCGCAGCAGTGCAGTCAGCGGTGGGGTCAGGGGTCATCACCGCCGGACATGCGCGTGCCCTCATCGCTCTCGAAAGCCAGCCCGCGCAGGAGCATGGCCTGAAGGTCGTGGTCGCGCGACATCTCTCGGTGCGGCAGACCGAGAACTGGGTCAGGACGTACCGCCCCCGCCGGCGGACTCACGCCGATTCATCATCCGAGCTGCGCGCAATTGCGGCCGACGTCGAATCGAGCCTTGGTCTGCCGATCAAGATCAGCGGCAGTCTCAATCGCGGCAGGATCGAGCTGCGCTACTCGAGTCGCGAAGAGCTCGAACGGGTCTGCGCTAAGCTCGTTTCCTGAGACGCATGGCGGCCCAAAACCAACCAGCCACTGCCGCCGCCTCGAGCGAACGCTCCGCCGTGTCATCGCTGCTGCGTGAGCTCGCCGAGGTCCTCGTCCTCGCCGTCATCCTCTACATCGGGATCAGCTTTGCGGTTCAGGCGGTTCACGTCGAAGGGCTTTCGATGTTCGCGACGCTCGACAACAACGATTACCTCATCGCGAACAAGATCGATTACCGGTTGCATGCGCCGCAGCGTGGCGACATCATCATCCTGAGGCCCCCGGCGAGCAACTCGACGGACTTCATCAAGCGCGTCATCGCTTTGCCGGGCGAGAAGCTCTTCATTCGCGACGGAGTCGTCTACATCAACGGGCACAGGCTGGACGAGCCTTACCTGCCTGAAGCGTGGACCCAGGACGCCAATCCGCCTCCCTGGAGCCTGGACAACGGCGCAGTCATACCCGCGAACGAGTACTTCGTCATGGGCGACAACCGCAATCGCTCGCAGGATTCACGCTTCTTCGGAACGATCAGCCGCGACCGCATCGACGGCAAGGCATGGTTCCGGATCTGGCCGCTCGATCATTTCGGCAACATCTACGCGGAGATGCCGGCGCTGGAGAGCGGTTCCATCTCAGTTGGCGTGCTTCCGACAAAGCCGGCGCTCGCGGGAACCTAGCGGCTCAGGCTCCGATCGCGAGCCGAAATGCGCTGTCGCGCGCGAACGGTCCGATCACCGCCATCTGAAGCGGAGCGTTCAGGACATCGTCTGCGACGCGCTTGACGTCGGAGCTGGTCACGGCGTCGACCAGCGCGAGCTCCTCCTCGATCGTCTTGATCCCGCCGAGGAGCAGCTCCTGGTAGGTGAGCCAGAAGGCCACGCCGTTGGTGGTCTCGAGCTCGAGCCGGAGGCGTCCTTTGGTGAACTCTTTGGCCCGCGCCAGCTCCTCGGGCGCGACCTCGCTCTCGCTGAGGCTCCGCAGCTCTCCCATCACCGCGTTCACGGCATCGACCGCCTTCTTCGGGTCGACTCCGATATACACGCCGATGTATCCCGTGTCGCGGTGCTTCTGCGTGAAGCTGTGCACGTCGTAGGCGAGACCAAGACGTTCCCGAATGTTCAAGAAGAGACGCGAGCTCATGCCCTCGCCAAGCACTGTGTTGAGAATGTCGAGCGCGTGGCGGTCCGGGTGCAGGTAACTGAGAGCGCGCGCGCCGAGGCAGATGTGCGCCTGCTCCGTCTCGCGCCGGCGGACCAGGACGCGCGGCCTTGTCAGCGGGGCGGGCGATGGCGCAGACAGTGCGCCATCCAGACCGGGCCGCAGCGAGAGGCCGCGCCTGACCTCGACAAGCGTCTTGCCTTCATCCAGTGATCCCGCCGCTCCGATGACCAGGTTGGGCAGCCTGTAGTGCGCGTCCGCGTACTCGAGGATGTCTTCGCGATTCAACCGCGAAACCGACTCCTGGGTGCCCGCGATGTCGCGCCTGAGCGGATGGTCGGGCCAGATCAGCTCCTCGAAGAGGTTTTGAACGTAATCCTGCGGCTGGTCCTGGTACATCCGCAGCTCTTCGAGGATCACCATCCGTTCGCGCTCGACGTCCGCGGGGTCGAGCCGGGAGTTGGCGACGATGTCGAAAAGGACGTCCAGCCCAAGCTCCATGTGCTCCGACGGTACGCGCGCCCAGTATGCGGTCAGCTCCTTGTCGGTGGACGCGTTGATGAAGCCGCCCACGCCCTCGATGGCGTCGGCGATCTCTTTCGACGAGGGCCGCCGCTTGGTCCCTTTGAAGTAAAGGTGCTCGATGAAATGCGACACGCCGGCGAGTCGCTCGTCCTCGAGCCTCGACCCTCCGGCAAACATCAGGACGACGCTCGCGGAGTGCCGCTCCGGCATGGGCTCGATCACCATCCGTGCTCCCCCGGTCAGGCGATGGACTCGATGAGGGGGTGGCATGGACTGCGCCGCGTACAGGGTCATGGCCACGAAGTCTGCCGGCATGCCGTCGGAGACCGCGTCCAGCGCCTCGCCCAGGTACCGCCGAACGTTGGGCACGAGATCGACCTCGCTCAGCTCGAGGCAGTCGCGAATCGCCTCGGCGATCTCGGTCGGAGTTATCTCCTCGTCACCGGCCTCGTCCGCGACCGAGTTGACCAGCGCGATCGCCTTGCGGATCCGCTCCGCGGAGGCCCGGCGGGAAGTCGAACCTCCGTTACTCTCCACCTGGCTTGCGCGGGCCGACGACGACCCGCCGTTCCGGCTCCTCGCCAATGCTGGAGCTCGTCACATCCGGGTCACCTTCGAGGGCGAGGTGGATGGCCCGTCGCTCGAACGGCTGCATCGCGTCGAGCGTGATCGCATCGCCTGTCATCTTGACCTGGCGCGCAGCCCGCATCGCGATCTCGCGCACCGTGTGCTCCCGCCGCTGCCTATAGCGCTCGACGTCGACGATCACGCGCTCGCCCTCGGCGAGGTGCTTTCCGACCATGACATTCGTCACCGACTGCAGCGCGCGAAGGGTCTCGCCGCGCCAGCCGATCAGGCCACCGAGATCGCGGCCGCTGATGTCGAGCGTGATCGGGTCGGCGCCGGTCCGCACGCTGACCTGCGCCCGCACGCCCATGTGCTTCAGCAATCCTTCGACCAGGTTCTTGGCCAGCTCAGCCTTGCCGTTGGCCGGCGCGGGCGCGACGCCCATCGAAGGCGCTGTCTGGTCCATCACGGTGACCTCGACCACCGTCTCCTCCGGCGTCTCGATGAGGATCTTCACGTCCACGTGGCGGCGGCTCTCCTGCAGCTCGATCAGCGCGGCGTCGACCGCCTCGTCCAGTGTTCGGCCGCGGCCTTCAGCGGACTTCACGTACGTTCACCCCCCTTGCCTTGCTTGGAAGCCCGGTTCTTGGGCTTTTTCGATTTGTTCAAGTTGGTCCCGCTCGGAGCCGGTCCGTTCTTCTGAGCGGCTGACTTTTGAATTGCGGTGGGGCTCTTGTTGGGCAGCAGCGGCGCTGCTCCCGCGATTGGTTTGGCGCGCGACGGCCAGAGCTGGCCCCACCCGACCACGAAGCTCTGCTGAATGATACTTACGCAGTTCCCGACAAGCCAGTAGAGGCCCAGGCCGGCGGGGACGTTGAGCGCGAACCAGCCGATCATGAGCGGCGAGATGAGGACCATGGTTCGCTGCATCTGCTGCTGCTGCTGCTCTTGATCCGTCGGGCTGGCCGAGGGCGGCATCTGCAGCATCTTCGACTGGATGAAAGTCGTGAGCGCGGCCAGCAGGGGGAAAACCAGGTAGGCCGGCGCCGGAATGTAGGGAAGCCCCGCGATCAGCAGGTGGTGGTTGGGGTTGTCGTTCAGGTTCGGGATGAAGAGAAAGTGCGCGATCACGTCGTGGCTGCGCGCGAAACCGGTGAACACGTAGTAGAGGGCGATCAGCACCGGCATCTGGACCACCATCGGCAGGCAGCCCACGAACTGGCCCAGCGGATTCACGCCGTGCTCCTGGTACAGCTTCATGCGCTCGGTATTGAGCCGCTGTGGGTCTTTCTTGTACTTCTTGGTCAGGTCGGCCAGCTGGGGCGCGAGCTTGCGCTGCTCCACCATCGCCTTGCGCTGCCTGACCAGCTGGAACTGCTGCAGCGGCGCCAGGAGCAGACGGATGGCGATGGTGAGGACGATGATCGCGACCCCATAAGCGCCGATCGTCGCGATGATGCTGATCCCGGACAGGTGGCTGTAGATGAACGACAGCGCGGTCTGCAGCGTGAGGCCGAAGATGGCCCACCACGCGTCGTGGATCGGCTTCAGGAGATCAAGGGGCGAGCTGAGAAAGATGGCTTTGACTCCTGCTCAGGGCACCGGGTCGTAGCCGCCCCGGGCAAAGGGGTGGCAGCGAGCGATGCGAGCCGCCCCCATCCAGCCGCCCTTCAGCCAGCCATACCTGTCGATCGCCTCGTACGTGTAGTGCGAGCACGACGGGTAGTAGCGGCAGGACGGGGGCAGGATCCTGGACAGGGACATCTGATAACCGCGGATCAACAGCAGGAAGAGCTTCGTCATGGGTTGGTCTTGAAGAGCCTGAGCGCAGCCAGCGAAGCCTCCGCCTTCAAGTCGGCGAACGACACCTCGAGCGCCGCCGGGCGGGCGATCAGGACCACGTCATATCGTATTCCCACCTGGCTCAGAGGCGAACCAGGTCCCAGCAGATGCAGCCGGGCAACTTCCCGCAGGCGGCGGCGGGCCCGGTTGCGCTCGACTG
This sequence comes from Chloroflexota bacterium, assembly GCA_005887735.1. GTDB lineage: Bacteria > Chloroflexota > Dormibacteria > Dormibacterales > Dormibacteraceae > 40CM-4-65-16. Next base: position 31,297 of record VBII01000094.1, on the reverse strand, counting down.
CGCTGCGGATCTTGCGGCTCACCGTGACGCCGACCCGACTCTGCGCAGCATCGCTCGGCACCGCAAAGCCGACCAGCGCCTGGCCGGAATGAAAGCGCCGGCCCTTGATCGCCGACTGGAAATCAGATCGGCGGCGGAGCCGCCGAAGGCTGTCCACGGGCGCGACGGCCCGGCCTAGGAGGCCAGCCGCTCTCGGCCCTTGCGGCGGCGGTTGCGGAGCACGCGAGCCCCGCCACGAGTGCTCATGCGGCGCAGAAATCCATGCACGCGCCGGCGGTATCTTTTCTTCGGTTGATAGGTTCGTTTGATCGAGCCAGTGTAGCGGAGGCCCACCACGCGCTTGGTGATACCGGCCCTATCACTTCATCATGTGGAATACGGCCTTGCGGTATCCACAGGCCGGTGTTATAGTCCCGCCCCGGAAGTAGCCGGGCCAATGCGTCGATTTCACAACCCAGTACAAAATCCAGCATAGGGTCTCACTAATCGTTACATGGTAAGCAACACTTAGTCGTACAACTCCGCTTCCATATTTCGGGGACGACCGGATAGGGGATTTCGGACAGGTCGGGGCCGCCAGCCTGTGGAAATCCGGTCCGTTCTTTTCCACAGGCACCAAGGAGGCGGAGCTCATGCTCGAGGAGCTTCGGTTGAATCCGCGGTCGCCCGGAAAGCGATCTTATGGTCGCCGTCCTGGCGTGCGCGGGATCACCGAAAACGGAACGGTTGACCCCCGGTTGTCCACAGGATTTGCAGACGGGGCGCTCTTGCGCTCCACAGGCCAAATGCCGCCGATCCACAGGCCGTATCCCGGTCTAAAGGAGGTGGTGGGGTGAACCAGGACCAGATCTGGTCGCAGGTGCAAGAGGAGCTGCGGTTTCAACTGGCCAAGCGAACCTACGACATGTGGCTCAAGAACACCTCCGTCGTCTCGGCGGACGGAGGGACTTTCCGGATCGGAGTGCCGAGCAGGCAGTTACGGGCGCCGAAGTCGACATCGATTTTGTGATCGCACCTTCCGGACACCGCCCCGCGCACACCTTGTTCGACGACGATCGCCGCGCCGACAACGGTCACGAGAACGGCGTCGAGGCAGTCGCTGAGCCCACGGTCGTGGCGCCGTCAGAGCTCAACGCGCGCTTTCGATTCTCATCCTTCGTGGTCGGTCACAACTCGCAGTTCGCTCACGCCGCCGCGAAAGCTGTCGCGGAGGCGCCAGGTGACAGCTACAACCCACTTTTCCTCTACGGGGGAGTGGGGCTGGGCAAGACCCACCTTATGCACGCCATCGGACACGAAGTCCATGACCGCTTTCCGCGCAAGCGGGTCGTGTATCTGACCTCCGAGCAGTTCACCAACGAGGTGATCAGCTCGATCGCCACGGCACGGATGGGGGAGTTCCGCAACAAATATCGGACGGTCGACGTGCTCCTGATCGACGACGTGCAGTTTCTCGCGGGCAAGGACCGCACCAAGGAAGAGTTCTTCCACACCTTCAATGCGCTGCACGAGATCAACAAACAGATCGTCATCTCGTCAGACCGCCCGCCCAAGGAGATCCCGACCCTGGAGGATCGCCTGCGTTCGAGGTTCGAGTGGGGCTTGATCGCTGACATCCAACCCCCGGACTTCGAGACGCGACTCGCCATTCTCCACTCCAAGCTGGGCACCAACGGCAGCCTCATCCCCGAAGAGGTGCTGAGCTTCATCGCGCACAAAGTCCAGCGCAACATCCGCGAGCTCGAGGGTGCGCTGACTCGCGTCCAGGCTTTTGCCGCGGTGCATCAGCGCCAGGTCGACGAGGACGAGGCGGCGCGTCTACTCTCTGACATCATGCCGGCCGGCACACGCAAGCCCATCAACGTCGAGCGGATCCAGACCCTGGTCGCCGACTACTACAACGTCACGCTCGAAGACATGAAAAGCAAGCGGCGCGACAAGCACATAGTCTTTCCGCGCCAGGTAGCAATGTTCTTGGTGCGCGAGGAGACGCCATCGTCACTTCCTGCCATCGGCAAGGCTTTCGGTGGTCGCGACCACACCACCGCGCTGCACTCGATTGAAAAGATCGCCAACGAGCTGAAGGAAGACGAACGTCTGCGCTACGAGGTCCAGGCCATTCGCGAAAAGCTCTACGTCCAGTGAGCATCTCCACAGCTTTTGAGAACCGGCCTGGGACGCGGGTGGGATGGACCGCGGGCGGCCAATTCCTCCCCAGCGAATCAACAGCTTCGAGCAGTCCCCTCTACGATTACGCAGACCTTATCCCCGGATCATTTCGATCTGTAAATGATCTCGACATCCACACTCTGCACAGCGCCTACTGTTATCGGTTACGGATGATTTCAATTAAAAGAATTTCTTTCAACGGGGGACAACTGTCGTGAATGCCAAAGTTCTGACTGCTCAAATGAAGGTCACCTGCAGGCCTGCGGTCCTGGGTCAAGCGCTGCAGGTCGTGTCCCGCGCCATCTCGAGCCGGACCACCCTGCCGATCCTGAACAACATCCTCATCGAGACGACGGCGGATGGCCTGGCGTTGACAGCCACCAACCTCGAGATTGGCATCCGGAAGCTCGTCCCCGCGGAAGTCTCAGTCGAAGGCTCGACCACCGCGCCGGCCCGGCTGCTCACCGACTTCGTCGGCACTCTGCCCGACGACGACCTGGAGCTGACGCTGGACCCTGCCACCCAGTCTCTGGCCCTCCGGTGCGCTCGCTTCGACACTCACATCAAGTGCATCGAGGCCGAGGAGTTCCCGCCCGGCCCGCGGCCCGATGAAGGCGACCGGCTCGAGGTTGCGCTGGACGACCTCGTGAGTGCGGTCGAGCAGACGCAGATGGCGGCATCGACCGACGAGGCCCGCCCCGTCCTGACCGGCGTGCTGGTCCAGGTCCAGGGCGGCAACCTGACCCTGGCCGCGACGGATGGCCACCGCCTGGCGGTGCGGAAGCTTGCGGCGGCGGGCTCAACCGACCTCGAGGCGAGCCTGATCGTGCCGGCGCGCGCGCTGGCTGAGCTGTCGAGGGTGCTCAAGGGAGAGCCGGGCAAGGTCGAGGTGATCATCTCCAAAGCCCGCAACCAGGTCTTCTTCCGGGCCGGCAGCTCGGAGCTGACCTCCAGGCTGATCGACGGAAAGTATCCCAACTACGCACAGGTTATCCCCAGCAAGAGCTCGACCAAGGTCAAGGTTTCGACCAGCGAGCTCACCCAGACGGTTCGCGCCGTTTCGCTCTTCGCCCGTGACAGCGCCAACGTCATCCGGGTCAAGGCGCAGTCGGGGGCACTGGTCCTTTCGGCGACCACCAACGAGGTGGGCGACAGCAAGGCCGAGATGTCGGCCGACGTCGACGGTTCTGACATCCAGATCGCGTTCAATGCCCGCTACGTCCTGGACGCCCTCGGTGTGATCGGAGAGGACGAGGTCGAGCTGCTGTTCGACGGACCCCTCAGCCCGGGGCTCATGCGACCGCCGGGCAAGGAGCACTACCTCTACGTGATCATGCCCGTGCGGGTGGCGATGTCCTGAGCGCACGGTCAAGTGCGCCTTCGCCGGCTCCAGCTCAAGAACCACCGCAACTACGCTCAGCTCGACCTCGCACCGGGACCGAGCCTCAACGTGTTCATAGGCGCCAACGGGCAGGGCAAGACAAACCTTCTGGAAGCGGTCGCGATGCTTGCCCTGTCGGCATCGCCGCGATCTCGCCGCGAGTCGGAGCTGGTCGGACCGATCGGTCCTGGCTCGCGGATCGAGGCGGAAGTCGAAACCGGCTCGACCACGCGCGAGGTCGCGATAACGCTGGCGGTCGAAGGCGAGCGAACTCGCCGCGTCATCGAAGTCGATGGTGCTCGGCGGCGCGCGGTCGACCTGCCCGGACATTTCAGGGTCGCCCTCTTCTGGCCGGACGACCTGGGCCTCATCAAGGCGGGACCAGAACTTCGCAGGCGCTTCCTCAACCAGATGCTCGTCCAGGTCGAGCCCGGATACGCCCGCGCGCTCGCCGGCCTTCGCCGTGTGCTCGAGCAGCGCAACAGCCTGCTCAAGCAGATCGCGGCCGGCCAGGGTGGCGCCGACATGCTGGACGCATGGAACCAGGAGCTCGTCCTGGTGGGATCGGAGATCGCTGCCGCGCGGGCCAAGGCGGTCCTCCAGCTGGCGCCGGAAGCGGCCAGGTGCCACACCGAAATTGCGACCGGCGAAAGCCTGGAAATCCGCTACGAGGGGCCTCCGGATAACCTGGCCGAAGCTGTGAATAACTCCCTGGCGGAAGACCTGCGCCGCGGCTCGACCAGCATCGGCCCACACCGAGACGACCTCGTCGTGCTGCTCGATGGGCGCGAGGCCCGCTCCTACGGTTCGCAGGGTCAGCAGCGGACCGCCGTGGTCAGCCTGAAGCTGGCCGAGGCGGCCCTCATTCACGCTCGAACGGGTGAGCGGCCGGTGCTCTTGCTGGACGACGTGCTTTCGGAGCTGGACGGCGAGCGTCGGGCGGCGCTTATGGCCGAGGTCGCGGCGGGCGGCCAGGTGATCATCACATCGGTCGAAGCCGGCCCGTTTCCGCCTGATCTGATCGCCAAAGCCATGGTCTGGACCGTCAGCGGGGGAAAAATCGAAGCCTGTGGATAAGTTGGGCAATATTCTCCCGCGCGTGATGCGCCGCCAGCCCGGCGGGGCCCGTCTTTTGGGCGGCCAGGTGGCGGTCGCATTTCGCGTCCTGCTCGGCCCTGACGTCGCCCGATTGTGCGATGAGGTCGAGCTTCGCTCAGGCACCCTTCTCGTGACCACTTCCAGCCCCGCGCTCGCCCACCAGCTGAGGCTGGACGCTGAGACGATCCTCGCGCGGCTCAACCGGCCGGACCTCGGCCGCAAGGTGCGGACGCTGCGCGTGCGCATCGGCCGTTCGACGCCTTCTTGAGACTGGGCCTCGAGCAGCAGAAGGCGGCCGCGCTGGGTGGCGGGCCGGTCCGGGTGGTGGCGGGCGCCGGCACTGGCAAGACGGCCGTCATCGCGGAGCGCTTCCGGCGCCTGGTCGCCCGGGGGGTGTCGACGGACGCGATCCTCGTCATGACGTTCACCGAACGCGCCGCCCGGGAGATGCGCGAACGCATCGAAGCTCTCATCGAAGCGCCGGCGCCCGCGGTGGGCACCTTTCACTCGATCGCGCTGAGCTGGCTCCGAGAGGACGGCATGGCGATCGGCGTGCCTTCCGGATTCCGCATCGTGACCGGCGCCGACCGCTGGATCCTCGCCCGCGAGCTGATGTGGGACATCGGCGATGCTGCTTTGACCGGCGACGAGCGGCCCGACGACCTGGTCGCGCCGGTCCTGCAGATGTTCGAGCGCATGAAGCAGGAGCTCGTGGGGATCGAGCGGCTGGCGGCCTGGGCCGCCTCGGCTGACGACCCCGAGCGAGCATCCCTGATGGGCGCGTGCGTCAGGCTGTTCCGCGCCTACGAGAAGGAGTGCCGGAAACAGCGGCTTCTGGACTTCGACGACCTTCTCCTCTTGACGGTCAGGCTCTTCGAAAGGAATCCCGCCGTGCTGCGCCGCTACGCCAACCGATATCCGCACGTGCTCGTCGACGAATACCAGGACCTGAACCTGACCCAGGAGCGGCTCGTCGAGCTGATCGCCCGCGGCGCCGATCCGTTCGTGGTCGGTGACGACGACCAGTCCATCTACCGTTTCCGGGGCGCGTCCCGCGCCAGTCTCGAGCGATTCGTCCACAGCTTCCCGGCCGCGCGCACGATCACCCTCGGGCGAAATCGGAGGAGCTCGCGACGCATCGTCTCCGCGGCGGCCGCGCTGATCGACGGCAACCCGGACCGGCTGACCAAACAGCTGCGCGCCACGCAAAGCGGACCGGAGGTGCAGATGTGGGAGTGTGCCGACGCGAACTCGGAAGCGTCGGCGATCGCGTGTGAGGCGGACTGCCTCGTGAATGCCGGGATCTCGCTCTCCTCGATAGCGGTCTTGTGCCGAACCAATGCGATCGCAAGGCCGATCGCCGCGGCCCTTGCGGCGCAGGGCCTACCTCACGTCGTGATCGGAGGCCACGGTTTCCACGACCAGCCGGAGATCAAAGACCTGATCGCAATGCTGCGTGTGATTCGGGATCCCGGCGACCTGGTCGCCCTCGCCCGACCCGCGGCTGCCGCGATGCAGCCTTTGCTCGAGCGCTTCGCGGTGGCGGCCAAGCAGCTCGATGTGCGCGATCTCTTTTTCGAGCTGATGGAACAATCGGGCTACGCCGGAGAGCTGCCGGGCGCGACGGCCAACGTGAGCCGGTTTGCGGAAAACATCGGCGAGTTCTGCGAAACCTCAACCGACCACTCGCTCGACGCCTTCATGCGGCGTCTCGATCTCGTGCTGCTTTCGGGCGAGGACCAAGCGCCGGCGCAGGTCGAGTCAGCCGACGCGATCCAGGTGATGACGATCCATCAGTCCAAGGGCCTCGAGTTCGAGGCGGTGTTCGTGCCGGCGCTCGTCGAAGGGCGTCTGCCGCAGTCTTCGCGCTCGCCGCGGTTCGAGCTGCCGCCGGCCGTGCTCGAGCCGCTTGTCCGCGGCCGCGAGGACGTGATCGCAGAAGAGCGTCGGCTTCTCTACGTGGCGATGACCCGTGCTCGGCGGCGCCTCTATCTCACCCGCGCCACGCATTACGAGGGAGGCCGGCGTTGGAGGGAAAGCCGCTTCCTCAACGAGGTGCGCGAGGCGGGGCCTCGCGTGGTGGCTGAGACCCAGGTCGCTGCGGCGGCAGCGCCGCCTGAGCCGCCCGCCGTCAACGGTCACGGCGGCGACGTCCACCTCTCCTACAGCGCGATCAGCGCGTACCAGGATTGCCCGCGGCAGTACTGGTACCGCCATGTCGAGCGTCTGCCGGTCGTCCAGAGCGCCGAGGCGGTGCACGGGGTCATCCTGCACGAGGTCCTGCGGCGGGCAGGTGAGCTGCGAAAGCAGGGCGAGGCGATCAGCGCATCTCGCCTCAGTTCGATTAATGAAGCGGTCTGGAACGAAACGTCATTTCCAGATCCACGCCGGGCGCCCGCCTTCAAACGCAACGGGGCAGCGGAGCTGGAGGCGTATCGCGTTCGGGGCGGATTCGATCCCGTTCCGGCCTACCTCGAGCAGCCATTTGACATCGCGGTCGACGGATGGAACCTGCGCGGCGTCATCGACCGCATCGATCGCACCGACGGAGGTTGGCGGATCATCGACTACAAGAGCGGCCGGCCCATCGCACGCCGCCGGCGGGACCTGCAGGTGGCGCTGTATGCGCTCGGCGCGACCGACGCGCTGCAGCTCGATCGGCTCGAGCTCGAGGTCGTGTACCTGGCGTCGGGCGAATCGGTGCACGTCGAAGGGGTCGGCGCGATCGTGCGCGACGCCGAGGTCGAGGGCAGCCGGGTGGCCGAAGGCGTCAGGACCGGGAGATTCGAGTCTCGACCCGAGCGCCGCCGCTGCCGCCTGTGTCCTTACCGGCTCGCCTGCACCGACGCTCTGTAGCGCGCAGCCAGCAGCAGGCATTCCCGCGCTATGTCTGACGACGCATAGGGATGCGCCATGTCTTCCGCCTTGGCCGACATCTCGCGCCACGTTGGCCCACCCTCCGCCATCACCCGGACCTCGTCCAGCAGGTCCGACTCCTTCGGCGCAAAGGCGCCGATGCGCGACTCGACGACGAAGTCGACGTTAGGCGATTCCTGGCCGGGTAGGAAACCGGTGATCACGAGTGTGAGTCCGGTGGCCAGGGCTTCGGCGATCGCACCGGGCCCGGCCTTGGTGACGACGAGGTCGCACGCGCGCATCAGCTCGGGCATGTAATCCACGAAGCCAAGCACGAGCATCGGGGTCGCGGCTTCTTGATCGGCGAGCCGCCTCCGCAGCTTCTCGTTGCGCCCGCAGACCACGACCAGCTGCCAGGGATGCGCGTCCAGCACCAGGCTGCGGACTTGCGCCGCAAGGGGACCGACGCCTGCGGCACCGCCCATCACGAGGACTGTGAATCGGTGCTCATCCAGGCCGAACCGCCGGCGCAGCGCCTGCTTCTCCCCTGGCGCCGGGGGCCGGAAGCGGAGATCTACGGGCAGGCCGAGCAGCTTCACGCGGTCGGCCGGCACACGCCGGCGCAGCGCAACCTTTCGCGCGCCCTCGGTCGGCGCGACAACCAGGTCGGCCTGGCTGAAGGTCCATCCGCGGTGGAAGTCGACCAGGTCGGTGATCACCGTCATCAGCGCGCGCGGCCGGCCGCTCTTGCGGATGGCCTGGTGCGCGATGTGGTTCAAAAGGGGGTGGACCGAGAGCACCACGTCCGGGTCATGCTGCGTGAGCAGCCGCTGCACGGCTTTGCGCACGCCCGGCCCGAACACGGCGCGGATCGCGGCGAACGTAGGTTGGGTGTTGCTCGAGTGGTAGACCGCGCCCCAGGCTGCGCGCGACCGGCGGATGACGGGAGAGTAGAGGGACGCGAGCCGCCGCACGATGGCCGGCCCCTGCCCGATCAGGGGATCGGCGACCGTGACGATGCAGGTGGGGTCGAGCAGCTTGAGCGCGTCTGTCAGCGCGCGTGCGGCTGCGCGATGGCCACCACCGGTGTCGCTGAAGAGAATGAGCACGCGCGGCGCGCCGCCGGCTGGGGTTGGATAGAGGGAGAAGGCTTGGGTTACTTGCGTCGCGCCGCGCCGCGGCGCGCGATCCATCGCATGTTGTACGTGGCCAGGAGGTACGTGATGAAGCCCATCGCGATGATCGCGATGCTCACCCAGAGGATGGTGCGCTTGGCCAGCTCGCCCGGTGACAGCGCGCCGCCGCCCGGCGTGCGGTTCTGCTCGATTATGTAGGCGGCGAGGTCCTTGACGTCCTGGTCGGTGAGCTTGTTGTTGCCACCCTTGGCCGGCATCGGAGTCTGCTTCGGGTCGCCGGCCTGCGGCTGGCGGCCGTTGGCGATGATCTCGATCAGGAAGTTGGGGTCCAGCGGGTTGGATACGCCGGGCAGCTTCTCGATCGGGTTCAGCACCGCGCCGATTCCGCCTTCGAGGCTTGCGCCGTGGCAGGTGGCGCAGTTCTGCGCGTAGAGGGTGGCCCCCTTGGTGGGATCTCCGGGCAGCGTGGTCGCCCCGCTCGCCGACGAGCCGGCCGAAGGCGACGGGGAGGTGTCGGCAAGGGAGGAGAGAGCGGTCAGGATGAAAAAAGCCGGTATTCCCACCGCCAGGAGGAGCCCTCTGCTGACTCGCATCTAGGCCAAATCATATCCAGCCGGTTCGAACCGGTTCGCGGCGGCCTTCGGGCGGGAATACGGCCGAAGCTCGTACGTTTAAGTTCTTATGGCTTCCTGTTCGCCGGTCTCCCGTTCCGCTTTCTGCTGCGTCTCGAGACGCTGGCTTGACGCGAGATCGGCGTACCGTGGCTGAGACAGACCGGCTGGTCTCCGACCGCACCGCACGGCGGGTCGCGGTCATCTCCATGCATACCTCGCCCACCGCGTCCTTGGGCCAGAACGCCAACGGCGGACTCAACGTCTACGTGCGAGAGATCTGTGCGGCGTTCAGCGAACGTGGCATCGCCAGCGACGTCTTCACGCGCCGGGGTCCGACCGATCCCGCGATGGAATCCCTCGCCGAGAACTCGTGCGTGATCTACCTGCCCGCCGGCCGGGGACTCGACAAGTACAGCCTCTACGACCAGGTTCCCGCCTTTGCGAACCAGGTCCTCGAGTTCGCCGAACGAGAAGGCTTCGCCTACGACATGCTGTTCTCCCATTACTGGCTCTCCGGCGAGGTCGCTTGTCTCCTGAGACCTCAAATGGCCGCGGGCTGGGCGCACATCGCGCACACCCTCGGGTTGGTCAAGAACCGAACGCTCGCGGCCGGCGCTCACGCTGAGCCGGCGCTCCGAATTCGCGTGGAGGGAGAGATCGCGCGCCAGGCTGATCTCTTGATCGCATCGACGGGCGAGGAGGCCTCGGATCTCGTGCACGCCTACGGCGCCGATCCCGAACATGTCGTCGTGGTCCCGCCAGGCGTGGACCTCTCCGTGTTCCAGCCGATCGAGCGGGATGAGGCTCGGCGCAAGATCGGGTACGGCGCGGGCCGGCTGTTGCTTTTCGTGGGCCGGCTCGAGCGATTGAAAGGTGTCGAGGTCGCGATCCTCGCGCTGGCCCTGCTGCGCGACCGCGCTCATGACGACGTTCGCCTGCTGATCCTCGGCGAGGACAGCACGGATGGCGACGAGAGCGAGATGGAGCGGCTCAAGGCGATCGCGACCGCGGCCGGCGTGCGGGATCGCGTCGACTTCCTCGGTTCGGTCGCGCACCACGAGCTGCCGTACTTCTATTCGGCGGCCGATGTTTGCGTGATGCCCTCCTACAGCGAGTCGTTTGGGCTGGTCGGTTTGGAAGCCCAGGCCTGCGGTCGCCCGGTGGTCGGCTCGGGAGTGACGGGCTTGCGCTCGGTGGTGCGCGACGACGTCAGCGGTTACCTCATCGACTCCCATGACCCGGCGACATACGCGGAACGCATCGGCCGCCTGCTCGACAACCCGGAGCTGGCCCAGCAGATGGGCCGCCGGGGACGCCTTCTAGCCCAGCGGTTCTCGTGGACGCGAACGGCTGACCGGCTGGAGGAATTGTTCGAAGGCGTCGCGGAGCGGGCTCATGTTCGCGTCCACGCCAGGGCCCGGCAAGAGTAAGGAAAGGCCAGCGGGTCTTCTCTCGTCAACGCCATGGGCCTGGTCCCGTCGGCGTTCATGAGCCAGACCTGGTCCTGACTCAAGAAGGCGATCTGGTGACCGTCGGGCGATGAGACCGGCGAGGTCACATCGATCGGATCTGAGGGCAGCCCCAGCGAGAGGGTGAGCGCAGTCGGGGGCGATACGACGTTGACGACGAACGCCTTGTGCAGCACGCCGGTCGGGGTCGCGACTGCCGCCGAGAAAATCAGGTGCGTCGAGTCGGGAAGCCAGGCCGGTCGGCCGAGGTCTCCGGTCGTAAGCGTCGCCGTCGTGGAGGCGCCCGTCAGGTTGCGCACCCGGAGGCTGGCTCCCTTTGGGTCCTGGCGCAGGTAGGCGATGCGCTTTCCCGCGGTATCCCACGCGACTCCGCTCACCGCGGCGGTGTCGAGGGCGAGCTGGTAGCGCGCGCGCAAGCCGACGTCGTAACCCCAGACCTCGTTGAGATTCGAAGTCGCGTGGATGAACGCGACGCGCAATCCATCAGGCGCGACCGAAGCCTCCGCGACGTCTGTCGCGATGACGTCGTCGGCTCCATCACCCGTCTGGCGGTGCAGGACCCCGAGGCCGTCGACGTAGACATAACCCATTCCGGCCGCAAGCGAACCTGCCCAGGTCGCCTTGAAGTTCAGTCGCGTGGTGGCTCCTCCGGGCGTGAACTGCCACCAGGCGCCGTTCTGATCCTCGATCAAGAGCGTGTCGCCGCCTGGCGACCAGTTGAAGGTTCGCACGTCGCCCAGATCGAACAGCTGGCGCGGAAACCCGGACTCGTTGACGATCCACAGGCCGCCCGGTGAACCATCGATTCCGTCCGTGGCGAATGCGATCCAGTGGTGCAGCTGCTGCAGGGGACCGGTGTTGAAGGAGAGCGTCGCGTCACGGCCGAGCTGGTTGCCGTCCGCGTCCAGCGCTGCGGTGTTGACCAGGATCTTGTAGTCGGTATGTGGAGCGAGGAGCTGGGAGGGGGCGATGATCGCGCGGCGGGCATCCGTTGGATCGAGCCTGACCTCGAACGGGATGTTTGGACTTATCGACAGCGCACTTTTCAGGGTGCTCGGGTCCATCGCCCGCGTGAAGTCAAGATTCAGATAAGTCGATGTGTCGACGCCACCGTCACCATTGGTGGGCGTCGAGCCGACCAGGTTGGGAGGTGCCTCGGTCGTGAAGCCCCAGTGATGGCGGAGCGTGTATGTGTTGCCGGCGGGGTCGCGATAGCCGGACTCGAGGATGACCTGGTAGGTGCGGCGGCCGTCGAGCCAGCGCACGGTGCCGGTCGTCGCGGGCTGGAGGCGCAGCCGGCTCTCCACCGAGGCGCGATCGACCTCGTGGTCGAAGGTGATGATGATCGGGGCGGCGGTCGAAACGTCGACGGCGTTGCGCTGGGGGGAGTAGTCGACGATCTGGGGCGGGTCGCCGCCGCACGCCGACAAGCCCAGGCTGAGGATCAGCAGTGCGCCGGCAGGAAGGAACGCCCACCGCCTCAGGGAAACAAAGGAATGCCAACCCACCCTGTTAACGGTTTTACACGAGCCGCCTAGAGGTGGGACTTGAGGCGCGCTCTCATCTCTTGCGCCAGCTGCTCCAGGCGCGAGGAATCGACGAACAGCAGCGAGATGCTCGGGATCTGGTCGATGGCGGCCTCGATGCCGGCGAGGGAGGGATCTGCAGCCCCCAGGATGTCCTTCACCTTGCGCGCTCGGTTGCCGAGCGCGTCCTCGGCCATCGCCTGCAGCTCGGCCACGACCGAGCCCCAGTCCAGCTGAGGTCCGCCGGACCTCGGGGGCGAGGTCGGCGCGACCGGCGTCGGCGCCGGAGTGAAGCCGGAGAACGAACCGGTCGGAATCTGCGCCGTCGGCGGCTCCTGCGGCATCACCGGTATCACCGGCAGAGTCGGATTGGTCGCGGGCACGGGTTCCGGCTGGGCTGCGGGTGCGGCGAAGGATGCCGGCGCCTGGCGAGCCCTCTGTCCGCCTACCACCTCCTCGACGTCCAGCGGCGGGTGCGGCGTGGCGTCGGCCGACTTGACCTCGATCATCGCGTTGGGGTCGTCGCAGAGCGCCAGAGCGCGGTCGGGTTTGTCCGAGATGTCGCGCGACTCGCTCGTGTACGCGCCCGCAAGCTCGCCGCCGGCAAGGATGATGACCCCGGTTCCGGCGCCTGAGCGGATCATCACGCTTCCACTCAGCTTGCGGTCGCTCAAGAAGTTGAGCAGCGCCTTCATGTCGACCCACCCGGCGTAGAGCTCGGTGTACATAGGCCTCGACACGGTCAGCTCGTAGAGCCCATCGATGAGCTCGGGCGACAGCCCCACCACGTCGAGCACGCCGTGCCCCGCGGTGACGTCGTCGTTGAAGTGCTGCAGCGCGGACTTGCCGAGCACGAGGCTTCCCGCGTCAGCGGCGCCGTCGTAAAGACATTCCAGGGCCGAACCCTCGCGAAACAGGATGAGCCCGGACGCGTCGTCGGTCAGGAGTCTCACGTATCCCGTGTAGCCCTCGCGCTCGAGCGTCGTGAGCAGGCGCGGAAAGTCGACGAATGACGTTTTCAGCGAGTCGTAAAGGATCTGGCCCGCCGGCACGGGAATCGGCTCCCGGCCGTGCTTCGGCTGCGGGCGGTGCTTCACGCCGCGTCTTGGCTGGGGGGCTTCCACCTTTTTCTCCGGTTCAGCATGCTCTTTTCGTTCGTTGCGAGGCTCCGGACGCTCCGCCTGTGGTTCGGGATGTGGTTCGGGCTTGGGTTCCGCCGCCGCGGGCTTCGGCGCGGACTCGGCCGCGTGCACCAGCTCTGGGATGCCGGCCCTGACGGTCTCGTCCGCCGGCAGCTTGGCCTTGGCGTCGAAGTCAAAGTCGCCCTTGGTCCAGTGCAGGGCGTTGACGACGGCCTCGTCGCCTGACTTCCCATCACTCTGGGCGTGAAAAAGATGGCCGAACAGGAAGTACAGCGAGGCTGACTGCCCGTTTCCATTGCGGACGTTGAGGGTGCCCGTGGACCGCTCGCCCTGAGCGGATTCGAGAAGCGATCGAAGGGGGGTTTCGGCCAGCGAGCCGTGCGAATGCAAGAGTCTTCTCCTGAGATCGGCGCAGCCCGATCGGGAATTAAGAGAAAGTTAGTATAGGCATCAAGATCGCAGCAGCGCGTGCCGAGCCACCTGAGTTCCCCTTAGCCGCTCGTCCTGCCCCCGCGCGCCTCGTGCTCGTGCGCCACGGCCAGTCGACGTGGAACCGCGAGCACCGCATCCAGGGCCAGCTCGACCCTCCGCTTTCGCCTGAGGGGCTCCGACAGGCCGAGCTCCTGGGCGCGCGCCTGGCCGGGCGCAAGTTTGCCGGCTTCTACGCCAGCGACCTTAAGCGCGCGTTCGAGACCGCGCAAGCCATCGGCGCCCTCGCCGCCGGCGTCCAGCCCGAAGCGATGACCTCCCTGCGCGAGATCTACCTCGGCGAGTGGGAGGGATTGCGGACGGAGGAGATCGAGCAACGATTTCCCGAGGCCTGGGCGGCCTGGGTCGAAGAACCGGACTGGGATGTGGTGCCAGGCGGCGAGGGTGCCGCGAGCTTCGAGACGCGGGTGACGTCGGCGCTGGACGAGATCTTCCGTCGTCACCTACATGGCGACGTGCTCGTGGTGACTCATGGTGGCGTGATCCAGGTCGCGCTCCACAGCGTGGTCGGCAAGCCGAGCCGCGGCCTGTTTCCTTTCAAGATCCAGAACGCGTCCATCACGCTGCTCGAGAAACGGGATGGCCGCATGCTGATCGGCGGTGTCAACGACATCGCGCATCTCGAGAATGTGCTGGTCACGGAAGTCGGTCCCGGATGAGCAGCGAAGCCGAACGCTGGGACGACGACCTCGATGAGCGCGCAACACCGGCACCGTTGTTGCAGACGTGGGCGTGGGGTGAGGTGCAGGTTCGCGCGGGATGGACCGTCGAGCGCGTGAAGTCGCCTTCGCACGGAACGATGGCCAGCGTGCTCACACGCAAGGTCGGTCCGGTGCGCGAGGCATACATCCCACGCGGCCCAGTCCCGGCGACCCCCGAGGCAGTCGACTCGATCGTCGATTGGTCACGGGCCTCCGGGATGGCGCGCGTCGTCGTCGAACCTGAAGCACCAGAGAGCTTCGCTGAGGTCCTGACCGAGAAACGATTCACGCGCATTGCACCCACACAGCCACAGCACACGCGGATCCTCAAGCTGGTGCCGCCGGGCGAGCTGATTGCGACGTTTCGCCATGGTCGTCGTTACAATATCCGCACCGGCATCAAGCGCGGAGTCGTCGTCGAGGAGGGCAAGGATGCCGCTGAGCTTGCGCGTCAGTCGGCGGCCGTCGAGCGACGCGTATCGATTCACCTGCCTGACCGGCGTTACTACGAAACCCTGCTCGATGTACTTCCATGGTGCCGCACTTATACCGCGTTCGCGCCGGACAACCGGGAGCCCCTCGCGACTGTTCTCGTGGCCCGACACGGGGGACGCGCCTACAGCCTCTTCGCCGGGCGCAGCGGTCGCCGGCGGGAGCTGATGGGCAACGACCTCGCGTGGTGGTCGGCGATCTCCAGCGCGGCCGAAGCCGGCTGCACCGACTTCGACTTTTGGGGCATCCCGCCGCCGAAGGCTCGACCGGGTCATCCGCTGGAGGGGATCGGCCTTTTCAAGTCGGAGTTCGGCGGCGACGAGGTCAGTTACGTCGGGAGCTGGGAGCTGGTGCTGTCCGCCGCGGGCGCGAGCCTCCTCGCCGCCGAGCGTAAAACGAGAGCCTACATTCGGGGCTTGAAACGCAACATTCCCTAACAATCCTTCAGATCGATTAGGATTGTGTTATGGCTGTGGCGGAATCCTCCCGCAAGGTCCTTGTCGTGGAGCCGGACACATCGACCCGTCGCGAGATAAGGCTGGTCTGCGAGCAGGACGGATACCAGGTCGTCGAGGCGGATGCGGGGTCGGAGGCTCTTCGCCAGATCGAGTCCTCGCGACCCAGCGTAGTGCTGCTCGAGGTGACGCTGCCCGACGCGGCGGGCTTCGACGTGTGCCGTGAGCTGCGCAAAGTGGACCCTGCGGTGCCGGTGATCATGATGAGCTCCAGATCAGACGAGATCGATGCTGTTGTCGCGCTTGAGATCGGCGCCGACGACTACGTCACCAAACCCCTGCGCCTTCGCGAGCTGGTCGCGAGGATGGCTGCGCACCTGCGCCGCGCACGCCTGGAAAACGCAGAGGCGATGCGGAGCCGCCTCGAGTTTCGCGACCTCGTCATCGACGTGAACGAGCGCCGTACCTACAAGTCCAGCAAAGAGGTGGAGCTCACCCACACGGAATTCGACCTGCTTACATTCCTGGCCAGCAACGCCGGCAAGGTGTTGAGCAGGGAAAAGATCCTGAACTCCATCTGGGGCTACGAGTATCCGATCGAGACGCGCGTGATCGACGTCCACATCAGAAACCTGCGCCGAAAGATCGAGACGCAGCCCTCGCGTCCTTATTACATCCTTGCCGTTCCGGGTATCGGCTACCGCTTCACAAACGCGCGCCCCTCTTAGGGGCCCCCACGAAGTCCAGGCTCTGCCTCTGACTTCGTGGGGATAACCTGATCCCGAGCTCCTCCAGGGACTGAATCACGAACGGTCGCTCCGCGATACGCGGATGCGGAATGACCAGGGCGCGCTCGGCGACACGCCGGCCGGTGAACAGCAAGATGTCGATGTCGATGACGCGTGGTCCCCAGCGCCGCGTCCTGGTTCGGCCGCCTTCTCTCTCGACCTCCTTTGTGGCCCTGAGCAGCTGTCGCGGCGTGCCCCGCCAATCACCTTCTACGACCTGGTTCAGGAATCGAGGCTGGTCCAGGATGCCCCAGGGCTCGGTTTCGATGACGCGGCTTTGGCGCGTGATGCGGACTCCTTGCTCGCGCAGACGCCGGCGCGCGGCGCTCAGGTTGCGCGCGCGGGAGCCGAGGTTCGAGCCCAGGCCGAGATAGACCTTCGTCAACTGGCGATTCTCCCCACCCTAACCCTCCCCGGCGAGTGGGGAGGGAAGGTCATTTCATGCGGTCGGCGACGCGGGCCGCGCGGGCCATCTGGAGGACGTCGTGCACACGGACGATGTCTGCTCCGCGCAGGATCGCGGCGACGACGGTGGCCGCGGTCCCCTCGAGCCGTTCGCTCGCCGGAAGGTCGAGCAGCTTGCCGATAAACGACTTTCGCGACGTGCCGATGAGGATGGGATGGCCGAGCTCCTTCAGCTCTTCGAGCCGCTGCATGACCTCCCAGTTCTGGTCGGCGGTCTTGCCGAAACCTATCCCGGGATCGACGATGACCTTCTCCTTCGGCACGCCGGCTGCGACCGCCCGCGACGCCGCCACCGCGAGGAATCGTGTGACCTCGTCCATCAGGTCGCCCGCGTAGTCGGTCCCGTCCTGGTTGTGCATGACGACAAGCGCGCATCCATGCCGGGCGGCCAGGTCTGCGATCGCCGGCGAGCGGGTCAGGCCCCAGACGTCATTGACCATCGTGGCCCCGGCCGCCACCCCGGCCTCCGCCACCTCAGCCTTGTAGGTGTCGATCGAAACGGGAACGCCCGCCTCGCTTGCCAGGCGGCGGACCACCGACTCGACGCGCGCGATCTCATCGCCCGCAGTGACAGGCACGTGACCGGGCCGCGTCGACTCCCCGCCGACGTCGACCAGGTCCGCGCCCTCGCGAACCATGCGAAGGCCCTGCTCGATTGCTGCCTCGACATCGCCTCCGAGGCCGTCGCCGCTGAAAGAGTCCGGAGTCACGTTGACGATTCCCATCACGTATGTGCGCGAGCCCCACTCGAAACGCCGGCCGCCGATTTCAGCAACCACGACGCGACTATTCTCAGCGACATGCGGCTTGATGAGCTCGCGCGTGGCGCCGGCGCGGCCCTTGAAGGCAACCCCGAGGTCGAGGTCACCGGGATCGCGTACGACTCCCGCCGCGTCGGTCCGGGCGACCTCTTTGTCGCGGTCCAGGGACTGCGCGTCGACGGCCACCACTACATCGCGGACGCCGTTGCGAAGGGCGCGGCGGCGGTAGCCGTCGAAGCCACGGTCAAGGTACCCGCGGGCGTCACGGCGGTGCGCATGGCCTCAACCCGCATCGGGCTCGCCGAGCTTTCCGCCGAGTTCTACGGCAGGCCTTCACGCAGCCTCAAGCTCGCGGGTATTACGGGGACCGACGGCAAAACAACCGTCACGCATATGGCGGAGCACGTGTTGCAGGCGAGCGGGATGGTGGCCGGCGCGATGAGCACCGTGTCCTTCAAGATCAGCGGTCGCGAGGTCGACAACACGAGCGGCCAGACCACCAATGAAGCTCCTGAGGTCCAGGCATGGCTGGCGCGCATGGTCGAGGCCGGTGCGGCCTGCGCCGTCATCGAAACCACATCACATGCGCTCGTGCAGGAGCGAGTCCGCGCGTGCGAGTTCGATGTTGCCGCTTTTACCAACGTCGGTCACGACCACATCGACTACCACGCGACGTGGGAGGACTATCTGGAAGCCAAGGCGCGTCTCATAGACCTGACGGCGCAAGCGGCGCACAAGGGCATCGAGAAGACCGCGGTGCTCAATCGCGACGACCGCAGCTACGAGCGCCTGGCGGGCAGGCCGATCCCCCGCCGCTGGACCTATGGCATGACCACCGCGTCAGACCTGCATCCGCTCGAGCTCGCGATCACGGGTTCGGGCTCGCGATTTCGCATGAAGACCCCTGCCCGCCCGCTTCAACATCTACAACGCGCTGTGCGCGGCCGGCGTTTGCCTCGCGCTGGGCGTGCCGGTGGAGGACGTGGGACGTGGCCTGGCAGGTTTCGAGGGCGTGCGCGGAAGGCTCGAGCCGGTCGATCTCGGTCAGGACTTTCGCGTCTACATCGACTTTGCCCACGCGGCCGGATCACTCGCCAGCGCGCTGGCCGAGCTTCGTCCCTTTACGCAGGGGCGGCTGATCGTCGTCTTCGGCTCGACGGCGCGGTCGGACCATGACCGTCCGGGGATGGGGCGAGCCGCGGCTGAGTTCTCCGATTTCTTCATCATCACCACCGACGACCCCTTGAGCGAGGACCCATCGGAGATCGCACGCGACGTGCAGGCCGGCGCTGAAGGCAAGGCGCCGGGTCTCGATTTCGAGGTCGTGATCGACCGCCGCTCGGCAATCCGGCGTGCGATCGAGGTAGCCCGACCAGGTGACACGATCCTTCTGGCGGGCAAGGGGCATGAGCGCTCGATGCGGACGGCACGAGGCTCAGAACCCTGGGACGAGCGGGCCGAGGCGGAAGCCGCGATCCGCGAGCGACTCGCCGTCAGCTGACGCTAGCCGCCGCCGACCATGCGGACGATCTCGACCTGGTCGCCGTCGCCCAACGTCACGGATGCATAGGACGCGCGTTCGATGATCTCGCCGTTGTGCTCGACCGCCACGGCACGCGGGTTGACGCCGAGCTGCTCGAGATAGGCGAGCAGCGGTGTCGCCTGATCAAGCTCGACTCGCTTGCCGTTGACCTGGAGCGCGATCATTCGAAGAGCCCTATCGCGGCGTAACCGGCGGCCCCGGCACGAGCGCCCTCCGCTTCCGCTGCCTTGGCGCTTTCGAGCGAGTGGACGGATCGTCCAACGAGCCTTTCGCCGACGAGGGTGCGTGCATCGCGCGTCGAGATGTCGCGCTCCGGAAGATTGACCCCCGCCGCGCCGCAGGCCAGGACCACGTCGCAGCGCGAGCTGATCACCACCGGGACCGTTGAGGAACCCACCAGCGCGGACGCCTCCCGCTCCAGGTCGACGGTGTGGAGGCCTGGAGCTCGCAGCTGGAGGATGGTCGCGCGGGGCGCCGCTCGGAGGCCGGCTTCCGCGCTGGAGACGATTGCCATCGCTACCGGCCTTGCTAGTTCGGTCGCGACACGCCTTCGGTCGGGGAGCTCGGGCTGGGGGTCGCTTGCCAGCGCGATGGCGGTGTTGACCAGGACAGCGTCCGCACCGAGCTCCATCGCGAGCGCCGCGTCCGAGGGCACTCCGATCCCCGCGTCGACGACGACCGGCACCCGCGCCTCTTCGATGATGATGCGGATCTGCTCCATCGTCTGGATGCCCTGGCCGGATCCGATCGGCGAGCCGAGCGGCATCACGGTCACCGTTCCGATCTCCTCGAGCTTGCGGGCCAGCACGGGATCGGCGTTGATGTACGGCAGCACCTGGAATCCCTCGTCGACGAGGACTCGAGCGGCCTTCAGCGTCTCCTCGGGGTCGGGGAACAGGTAGCGCGGGTCGGGGATGACCTCGAGCTTCACCCAGTCCGACAGGCCCATCGACCGGGCCAGGCGGGCGATGCGGATTGCCTCATCCGCGGTCCGGCATCCGGCTGTGTTCGGCAGTATCCGGTAACGCTTCCAATCGATCACGTCGAGGATCGTTTTCTTCTTCGGGTCGTCGAGGTCCAGGCGGCGCAGGGCGACGGTGACCAGCTCGCAGCCCGAGGCTTCGAGCGCGGCGACCATCGATTCTTCGGTCGGATACTTGCCCGTCCCGATGAAGAGTCGCGAGCGCAGCTCGACTCCGGCGACGACCAGCGGGTCGGTGTGGGTCAGCGTCTGCACGCCTAGAAGCTTACGGGCCCGCCCCTCCGGCCCTGCGGACCACCTCCCCATGCATGGGGAGGACGTCTAGAGCTCTTGTTGTACGAGAAGGGTTCGGTCGCGGCCGTAGGTCAGGCGCTTGATGGCGTCGCCAGTGGTCAGCCACTGGAGCTTGTCGACCTCGATGCCCGGTTTGAACTTTCCGCCCCGGAGCTCCATCACCCAGTAGCAAGCGACCTTGTCGCGGCCGCGACGATCCACGTACGCGGTGCACCCCAGAGGTCGCACGAGGTCGCAGCGCAGTCCCGTCTCCTCGCGCACCTCGCGCAGGGCGCAGTCCTCGGGGGTTTCGTCGGGCTCGATCTTTCCTTTTGGCAGCGTCCAGTCGTCGTAGGCAGGGCGGTGGATGACCGCGATCTCCGTTTCACCGGACCGCGATTTGCGAAGCACGACACCGCCTGCGGCTCTGATCACGCTTACTTCCGCAACCTCAAGGATCTTTGTTGCCACCGTTGCTCCTTCGTAGGCTGAAACGTCTGGATTCCGCTCTAAATTTCCGGCTGGCGGTCTAACGAATGCCGCCAGTTTAGCGATGCTGCGCGATTAGTGAACCGTTCTTTGCGCGAAGCAAGAGCTAACCGCGAAGACCGGCAGTGTGCAATATGGCAAACGCGATCCACGCCATCGCCCCAGAGGCGGGAATCGTCACGATCCACGCGAGGGCGATATTCGCGCCAAGTCCCCAACGCACCGCGGACAGCTTTCGGCTTACACCGACGCCTATCACTGACCCGGTGACGACATGCGTGGTGCTGACGGGAAGGCCAATCACGGTGGCAGCTTGAATAACGGTCGCGCCCATCAGCTGCGCGGACAGTGCAGTCACGGGTTCGAGCTTGAGAATGCTCCAGCCCAACGTTCGGATGATTCGCCAACCCCCTGCGTAGGTACCGAACCCGATCGCCGCGGCTGAAAGGACCACCACCCATAGCGGGACTTGGAACTTCGGCAGGTCTCCCGATGCGACAAGGGCGAGAGTGATCGCCGCCATTGTCTTCTGCGCGTCATTGGCCCCGTGCGAGTACGAGAGGTAGGCTGAGGTGACGACCTGTAGGCCGCGGAGGGTGCGGTTGACGGGCGCAGGCCGCCAGCCCGCGCGCTGAATGATGACGATCAACAAGATCGCGAAAATCCCGGCGGCAACAAAACCGAGAGGCGGCGAGATGACGAGGCTTGCGACCTGCTTGACGAGCGCAGACCACTTGACGCCGCCCAGCCCGCCGGCGGCGGCTATGCCGGCGCCACACAAGCCGCCGATCAGAGCGTGAGTCGAGCTGCTTGGTAGTCCCTGATACCACGTGATGAGGTTCCAGGAAATGGCCCCAAGCAGGGCCGCCATCACGACCACAAGTCCGGGCTTGATCGCAAGAGTGCTGGCGATGGTGTTCGACACCTTGGCCTGGAAGAATGCGACCGTGATTACAGCCCCGACAAGATTGAAGACGGCGGCCAGACCTACCGCCGCACGAGGAGAAAGTGCCCGCGTGGAGATCGACGTGGCGATGGCGTTGGCGGTGTCGTGGAAGCCGTTGGTGAAATCGAAAGCAACGGCGATCGCTATCGTGACCCACAGCAGAATCGCGGTCTCATGCATTCTTGATTGCGATCGTCTCCATTACATTGGCGGTGTGCTCGCAGGCGTCCATCGTCGCCTCGAGCAGGTCGTAGATGTCCTTCCACTTCACGAGTTCGGGGGCTTCGGTGACGCGCGAGAACAGCTCGCCGATCGCGTCGCGCATCAACCGGTCGCCCTCGTTCTCGAGGCGATGGATCTCGACGCGATGCGGTTTCAGCTCCGCGAACCCTTCAAAGCGGTCGAGCGCTGCCGCGATCTCGATGCCGGCCTTTGCAAGGTATTCACCCATCTGCTTGGCCGGGTCACTGATCGAGCTAATGCGGTACAGATCGATTTTGTCACCGGTTTCTTCGGCGAGGTCGACGACGTCGTCCAGGCTTGACGCGAGAAGCAAGATGTCGGACTCATCGATTGGGGTGATGAATGCGCTGTTGACGAGGTTGTGGATCTGATGCGTCGCCTCGTCGCACTCGTGCTCGAGGTCTCGCAACCGAGCATGCCGGCTCTTGCCTTCGAGCAGGGACTTGCCGAGCTCGGTGAGCGTCTCGCTGACGAGATTGCCCTGGGTTCGAAACAGGTCGTAAAACCGCCGTCCGGGTGTGAGTGGTGTGAGTTTCATCGCGTCCTCCGGGAAAAGGCTATTCGGGGTTGGGTTAAGGCGTCGTTAACGTCACCTCTAACATTCTGGGAGTGACGGACGGCGGCTTGATGCGGCTCGGCGACCTGGTGGCGGAGGCTCTCGATGGAGCGCTGAAGGCGCTGGCGCGCAGCGATCTGGTGCTGGCCGATCGAGTCGTCCGCGACGACCTCGAGGTCAATCGTCTCCGCTACCAGCTGGAAGAAGAACTTGTGGGTGGACTTGCCGCCGCCAGCGGAGAGGAAATCCGCTCTCTAGTTGGTGCGCTTTATGTGCTGCCGGAGCTCGAGCGAATGGGCGATCACGCAGAGGGGATAGCGAAGGTTGCCCTGATGCTGGGGCCGCACCCGACGCTTCCGCTACCCGGTGCGGTCGCCGAAATGGGCAAGCGAACACTTTCCATAGTCAGTCGCACGCTGACTGCGCTGAACAAAGGCGACGCGAACCTGGCTCGGACGTTGTGTCTTGAAGACGACGACATCGACGCTCTCTACGACCGCGCGTACCAGGAGTTGATTTCGACCATGGTCGCCGACCCGCGCCACATCGCCGAGGCAACCTACATGCTGTGGGTCACCCACAACCTCGAACGAATAGCTGATCGAGCCACGAATGTTTGCGAGCGGGTCGTCTACCTCGTGACAGGGCGCGTGGAGGAATTGAACGTCTCCAAGTACTGAATCGACACGCGTCCGGGTTGTGGTCATCGGCGCCGCATCCGGCACGACGGTTCAATTGAAGAGCAGTCTCGGCGCCGGCGGTATTGACGTGGTCGCCCACCGAAGCGTCGATGGGCTCCAGCTAGAGCCATTCGCCGATGCGATCCTCCTCCAAGGTGCAGACCTGTTGGACGGAAGTGCGGCTGTCCGGCGAGCAACCGCGGCGCCGCTGCTGGTGATGGGCTCGGACGAGCGAGTGGCAGCCACTTGCCTTGCCATGGGAGCGGATGCGTGGTTGCCGACCGGTAGCACGTTGAACCTGATCGCGGCTCAGATTCAGGCGCTTCTCAGAAAAGCTTCGCCGGCGCCATCGCGGACACGCCTGGGAGCCGGTCGCCTACGCTTGGACTCCAGCGCGCGACGTGCGG
The DNA here is from genome assembly GCA_005887735.1 of Chloroflexota bacterium. Taxonomy (GTDB): domain Bacteria; phylum Chloroflexota; class Dormibacteria; order Dormibacterales; family Dormibacteraceae; genus 40CM-4-65-16. The sequence goes on along the minus strand of VBII01000094.1, from coordinate 7,636 downwards.
AAGTCGATGGTCACGAGGTCCAGCTGGCGCCGCGCGAGTTCGATTTGCTTCAGGTTCTCTTGGTGAATCGCGGCGTCGTGTTGAGCCGAGATCGAATTCTCGCTGCAGCCTGGGGCACCCGCTTCGTGGGCGAACCGAAGACAGTCGACGTGCACGTCGCCTGGCTGCGGCCCAAGCTCGAAGGGAGCCAGGTGCGGATCACTACCCTGCGCGGAATCGGCTACCGTCTGGATGTTCTGGAGGAGAGCAAGCCCCGTGTCCTGTTTGTGTGCGTGCAGAACGCCGGCCGGAGCCAGATGGCCGCGGCTTTCCTGAATCGATTCTCGGAGGGTCGAGTACTCGGAGAATCGGCCGGCACCCGCCCAGCACACAACGTCCATCCCGAGGTGGTAGCGGCGATGCTGGAGGTTGGCATCGACCTGAGCAATGTCCGGCCTCGCGTTCTCACGGCCGAGCTCGGAGCCTCGGCCACGAGGGTCATCACCATGGGCTGCGCAGAAGAAGACTGCCCGGTTTTTGCCGTACCAGTCGAGGATTGGCTCCTCCCCGATCCGGCCGGGCTCCAGATCTCGGCGGTCAGGGAAATTCGCGATGAGATCAAGCGGCGAGTGCGCGGCTTGCTTTCCGCCGAATAGCCCAGGCTCTCAGGCTTTCTTTATGCTGATCGATTCCAGGATTTCCGCGGCCGATTCACACTCATCCAGGGTGGCCTCGAGCAGCGCGTAGAGGTCCTTCCATTTGATCAGGTCGGCGGCGGTCTGATGGTTCAGGTCAAATAGTTTTTGCAGGGCGTGCCGCGTTATGGCGTCGCCTTCGTTCTCGAGCCTGTGTATCTCCTCCAGGGCAGGAACAAGGTCTTGCGAAACGCTGAATCGCTCGAGCGCCGTAGCCAGCTCGGTGCCGGCCTTCGCGAGGCACTGACCGAAGCTCTTCGCCGAGTCGGTTATAGAACGAACGCCGTACAGCTCGATCTTGTCAGACACCTCTTCGGCCAGATCGACCACATCGTCGAGCGAGTGAGCGAGCATCAGGATGTCCTCCTGATCGATCGGAGGCACGAATGTGCGGTTGGTGAGGTTATAGATCTCGTGGGTGACCTCGTCACATCGATGCTCGATGTCACGCAGCGTCGAGTGATGGCTCCGCCCATCGCTCAGTGAACGGCTGAGCTCATCGAGTGCCTCGCGGACGAACTGGCCCTGCTGGTTGAAGAGTTCGTAAAAGCGGCGCTCCCGCAGAACGAGGTTCAGTCTCGTGATCCCACCCCATGGCTAGGTTAAGGCCTATCGGCCGGCCTCAGTACAGCCTCCCCAGGAAGGCGGCGCGGGTTCGAGCCCCGCGCCGTTCTTCATTGCTTGAGTCGCCCCACCCGGCAGCTTTTGGCTGCCGACCTCCCGGGCTAGCGGGGAGGTGAAGGCTTTTCGGCGACCGCTTTTACTCCCTCCATCACCGGCCCCCAGTTCTGGTTGGCCATCTTTTCCGCCTCTTCCTGGGTGGCGTTGTTGTCTTGCGTAAGGGTCAGGGTCGTCTCGCCATCGCCGCCGACCAGGACGCATGTGACGGTGTGGTAGTTCTCGGGCTTGTCCTCGCTCCCGCCCATCGGGCTCCAGTGCGTGTACCTCAAGAGCTTTTGTGGCTCGACAGCCAGGACGGTGCCTTTGTCCTCATATGGCCGGCCCTTCCACTCACCTCTCCAGAAGATCGGGCTGCCCTCTTTCCAGTCCGTCGACATCTCTGTCCCATGCATGTACTGCGTGACCTTCTCGGGGTTGGTCAAGGCGTCCCACACCTCGCGCTTTGTTGCGTGGATGGTCACTGTCTTGACCGCCTCGAATCCTCGGGGCATGTTGCACCTCCGTTCGCTCGCGATGTCCGGTGACACAGAACGCTACGCCGGTCCCTGGCATTTTGTTCAGAGCGGTTTGCGCGCCGGAACTCCTGGACGCCGGGGATAGCCCGCAGGGGTCGGCCTGCTCTTATGGACGACGACCACCGTGCCGGACGCGCGCGCCGCGGAAGGCGCCGGCAGTGCGGAGATGAGAGATCCGCCAAGTATCTCGAGTGCGTTCCGGGCTGCCTCCAGGTCCTCCCCTTCCGTTTTCTGCGCGAGCAACCTTCCGCCGACCCGGACCAGCGGCAGGCAGAACTCCGCCAGCACCGGCATCGGCGCCAGGGCCCGGGCCACAGCCACATCGAACTTCTCCCGGTATTTCCCGTCTTGCCCCACATCCTCGGCCCGCCGCGCGACGACGTCGACGTCGAGCAGTCCGAGCTCGGCGCAGGCGCGGACCAGGAACGCGGCCTTGTTCTGGTCGGCCTCGACGAGGGTGACGGCCAGCTCGGGCCGGGCGAGCTTGAGCGGGATTCCGGGCAGGCCGCCGCCGGCCCCGACGTCGACCAGAGTTTTCGCCTCCCCCAGGTGCTCGAGGAGCACCAGCGAGTCTTCGACGAGGCTCTGGGCGTCGCCGGCCACGAGCCCCGGCCAGGCCGCGATCATCCGCGCGAGTTCAGACAACTTAGAATCATTCATCGAGATGCCCATCTACGAGTATCGGTGCGAGAGCTGCACCGAGAAGTTCGAGCTCCTCACCCGGTTCGCGGAGCGCGACTCGGCGCAGGTATGCCCTGCGTGCGAGTCGACCAAGACCAGGGTGCTCGTCTCGAGCTTCGCCTTCGCCGGCAGCGGCGACACGTCTTCAGCTTCCGACTTCGCGGCGGAGACTGGCGGCGGCGGCTGCTGCGGCGGCGGGTGCGGCTCCTGCGGCTCGAGCCCGAACTAGCCGGCTAATTTGCTTTTCCCGGTGACGTACCGGGTCAACGCCGCCGGCCACATGGAGGTGGGTGGCTGCGATCTCGTCGAGCTTGCCCGCAAACACGGAACACCTCTATACGTCTACGACGAAGCGACAGTGCGGCAGCGCGCGTCCGAATACGTGGCGGCGATGGGAGGTGCGGGACAGGTCCTCTATTCGGCGAAGGCGTTCGCTTCGCCGCAGTTTCTGCGCGTGATCGCCGAAGTTGGGCTCGGCCTCGACGTCGTCTCGGCGGGCGAGCTTCACCTGGCCTTGAAGTCCGGATTCCCGGCCGACCGAATCCACTTTCTAGGCAACAACAAGAGCCTTGAGGACCTGAGAGCTGCTTACGGCGCCGGGGCGACCATCGTCATCGACGGCGAGCACGAGTTCGACCTGCTGCGCACCGTCGTGCCGGAAGTCAACCGCGCGCCGGTGATGCTCCGACTGTCGCCAGGCGTGAAGCCCGACACCCACGACCACATTTCGACCGGCCAGCTCGACTCCAAGTTCGGTTTTTCGATCGAATCGGGCGCCGCGCGCAAGGCGGTGGAAGCTGCGCTGCAGCACCCGCGCCTGGACCTCGTCGGCCTGCACTCGCACATCGGGTCGCAGATCTTCGCGCTTGGCGCGTACGAGCAGGCGATGGACATCATGCTCGGCCTGCTGGCGGAGCTCCGCGCCGAGATCGGGTTCGAGCCGAGAAAGCTCGGCGCAGGCGGCGGCCTGGGCATCGCGTACACGCAGCAGGACGATCCGCCGACGCCGCGTCATTTCGTCGAGACGATTCGTCATGCGCTGGAATCGGGTTGCGCGAGACGGGACCTCAAGGTTCCGGAGCTCGTCGTCGAGCCGGGCAGGTCGATCGCGGGCCCGGCCGGCATGGCCCTCTACACGGTTGGTTCGATCAAGGACATCCCAGGAGTGCGCCGCTACGTGGCGGTGGACGGCGGCATGGGCGACAACATCCGGCCGAAGCTCTACGGCGCGCGATACGAGGCCTTTCTGGCGTCCGATCCCGATCGCTCACCGGATGGACAGGTGACGATCGCGGGCAAATACTGCGAGTCGACCGACATTCTCATCTCGGACATTCCGATGCCGCCGCTGGCGCCCGGTGATGTGATCGCGGTGCCTGCCGCGGGCGCCTACTGCCTCGCGATGGCGAGCAACTACAACGGCATGCCGAGGCCGGAGGTGCTGATGCTTCGTGATGGCGAAGCGCGTGTGATGCGTCGTCGGGAGACTCTGGACGACCTGGTGGCCGCCGAAGTCTTCTAGAGGACGATGTTGATCGTCGCCGTGGCGCAGCCCTTGGCGACATCGCAAACGACCACATTGTCGCCTCGCACCAGCAAAGTCGGCTTGGTCGCGAAAGTCTGCGTTGGAAACGCACCCGCGCACGAAGTCTTGACCGACCAAGTCTTGTATGGCGTGGACGATCCTTTCGGAGCGTAGTAGCTCAGGGTGACGTTGCTGTTCGGCGTGAAGTTGGACCCGGAGATGCTTGCGTTGCCTCCGCTGAGGAGGATGGACTGCGATGAAGGCGACAGCGCCGGCGTGCTCGAATTGCCGGGGCAGGGGTTCGAGGTCGGCGTCGGGCTGGGCGGTGGCGGCGTGGATGTTGGTGTCGGCCTCGCCGTCGGAGTGGACGTGGGATTTGATGTTGGTCTCGATGTCGGTGTTGAGGTAGGACCGGGCGTAGAACCGTGGCTCGGTGTCGCGCCTGGGGTGGGTGACGTGCCTGGAGTTGGATTGGCGACCGGCGTCGGCTGCACCTCCCCAAGGCCGGCCACCACGACAAGTGGTGCCTGCTTGGGGCACGAGTTGCTCCAGCAGATCTTCACGACATGGTCGCCGAGCGCGATGTCGCGCGGCACCGTCAGATAGAGCGTCACGTTTCCTCGGGAGTCGGCGCGAAACGGATAAGTGTGGACGACGCTCCACAACTGGATCTCGCCCGCCTGGTTCGCCGGGACGTGAGTCGACCGGACCGTCACGGTGTCGCCGCGGGCCGCCCGGTTCGGGGTCACATCGAGGGTTGTCGCCTGTGCCAGCACCGCGCACGTCCCAAGCACCAACAGCAAGAGCAGCACGGCGGCAACGCCGATCAACACGCGCCGCCCTGGCCGTCGCCGAGGCTTTGCCGAAGGCGTTGCAGGGCCCGGAGGTGAAGGCTCCGGAAAAGCCATCGCGACCGTGGCGGGCTGAGGTGGCATGGCCACTCGCTCCGCGACCGCGGCGCGGGCTATGGGAACGGTCGAAGCGAATGGGGTGGCCATCACCATCGTCGGTGCCGAGCCGTTGGCCTGTACGCCGCTCAGCGCCGCTGCGAGCGCGTCCACGAAGGCCGTCGATGATTCCCAGCGTCCCGCCGGGTCCTTGGCCAGTCCCCGCATGACGACGGCGTCGACCTGCGGTCCGAGGGACGGCTCGCGCGAGCTCGGCGCCGGCGGCTCCCGGTGGACCTGGGCATACAGCAGCTCCATCAGCGCCTGTCCGTCGAACGGGATGACGCCGGTGAGCATCTCGTACGCGATCGTGGCGAGCGAGTAGCGGTCGGAGGCGGGTCCCACGCGGCTCCCCGTGACCTGCTCCGGGGCCATGTAGGCCGGGGTGCCGGTGGTGACGCCCGTCATCGACTTCAAGGACGTGCCCTGGAGCAGCTTGGCCAGGCCGAAGTCGGCCAGCACCGGCGCGTCCTCCTCGGTCAGCAGGACGTTGGCCGGCTTGACGTCGCGATGCACGATCCCGTGGTCATGGGCGTAATCGAGCCCGGCAGCGATCCCACGCAGGTACTTGAGCGCTGTGGCAGGGTCGAGCTTGCCGCGGCCCATCCGGCCGGCCAGGCTGCCGCCGGGCACGTACTCGACGATCATGTACGGCGTTCCCTCGAACTCGCCGAAGTCGTAGACGTCGACGATGTTCGGGTGGCGCAGCTTGGCGATCGCCTGCGCCTCGTGGCGGAACCGAGCCACAGTGTCCGCGTCGGGTGTGATCGCCTGCATCACCTTGACCGCGCCGATGCGCTCCAGCTGCGTGTGATAGGCGCGGTAGACCAGACCCATCGCTCCCTGGCCGATGAAGTCCTGGACCTCGTACTGCCCCAGCTTGGTCCCCGGCGCGACTGACACGATCGCTGATTATGCGGTTGGACTATTCGAACTCAGTTCGCCTTAACCGATCCTTGATTTCCAGCCCGCTTTGCCGCCCCTCCGGACGGCCACGAGGCCCGCCAGAATCGACAGCGCGATCTCCGCGGCCGTCCTTCCGCCGAGGTCGAGGCCAACCGGGCTCTGGATGCGGGAGATCACGTCGTCGGACACCCCCTTCGCGCGCAGCGCCTCGAGGTGGTGGCCGGTGTGGCGGCGGCTGCCGACGAGCCCGATGAACCGGGGATTGAGCGGCAGCACCGCCTCGAGGGCCACCGTGCGGAAGCCAAGCTCGGGCGCCCAACCCGCCAGCGCCCGGGCCACCGGCGTGGCGGCGAAGATGACCAGGGTCGGGGAGGCCGCATACGGCTCGAGGTAGACCTCGATCGAGCCGAGGTCGTGGCGGTACGTGCGGAGCTGTGGCGATCCGCCTGCGGCGATCGCATCCGCGTCGGCGACCGCCGCCGAGTCGAACTCGCTGCAGCCGAGCGTTCCGGCAATCGGCGCGGTGCGCGACATCAGCAGCTTGGCCCCTGGTTGGGAAGGTGGCTCGCCGTCCAGCTTGATGACGGTGGCGAGCACGACCTCCTCGCCGCGGCCGAGGCGTTGCGCGAGCTCTTCCTCGACGCTAGGCACCCTGTCCAGACCTGTAGGCACTCGCGGGCGTTCGACTCAGAACAGTGCGGAGCACGCCGATGGCGCTTGCGATCTCGTCATCCGTCGTCGCGTATCCAGTGGTGAGGCGCAGGCTGCCGAGCGCCTGGTCCATGCTCAGTCCCATCGCAAGCAGCACGTGCGATGGGTCGAGCGAACCCGATGCGCACGCCGAACCGCTCGACGCGGCCACGCCAGCGAGGTCCAAGGCGAGCAGCACATCTTCGCCGCGCCGGCCCGCAAACGCGCAGGTGGCGAAGTTGGGCAGACGTGGCTCGGCGCCGGTGATGGTTCCGTCGAACTCGAGCAGCGCCGTCCGCAATGTGCCGGCCTGACGCCCTGCCACGAGCGCGTGAGCCTCACGGCCGGCGCGGACAGCCGCCAGGGCGACGGCTAATGCCACCGCGGACGTCGCATCTTCCTGGCCCGCCCTCCGGCCCCACTCCTGAGGACCGCCGAAGAAAAGCGGATCGATCCGCACGCCGTCGCGCACCAGGAGCAACCCGCCGCGGCCCGCCCCGAGCTTGTGGCCACTGATCGAGATCAGGTCCGCTCCGGCCGGGGCCGCGATCCATCGCAGGCCGGCGCACGCGTCGACGTGGACCAGCGCGCCGACTTCGTGCGCGCGCGCGATCACGCGGGCGACGGGCTGCATGGTGCCCACCTCGTTGTTGGCCAGCCCAACCGAAACCAACCCCGTGCCATGAGTGATCGCATCCACGTCCACCGTCGCCGTGCCATCGACGCCGGCCACCATCACGTCGCGGCCCAATGCCTGCAGCCTGCGCACGGCGCCCAGTACCGCCTGATGCTCCGCCGACCACGTCACGATCCGCGCGCTTATCGGCAGCCGGGCCGCAGCCCCAAACAGGGCAAGGTTGATCGCCTCGGTTCCCGATGAGACGAACGTCACCTCGGTCCGGCTTGCGCTCAGCGCCTCGGCCGCCAGGTCACGCGCGCCATCGAGCGCCCCGCGGGCCCCGCGCCCTTCCGCGTGCGGGCTGGAGGGATTGCCGCTGGGAACATTCCGGGTCGCGG
>VBII01000092.1 GCA_005887735.1 Chloroflexota bacterium | reverse complement strand
CTGTTCGCGAATCTTCCTGGTTGGCACCGGCACGAGCTTCCACGGCGCGCTGGCAGGTCAGTTCATGCTCCGCAGCGCGGGCCTGGAGGCATGGGCCGTGCGCGCGTTCGAGTTCGCCAACTACCCGCCGGCTCATCGCGACAGCGACGGGCTGATCCTGCTCAGTCACCGCGGCAGCAAGCGCTACAGCCGCGGCGCGCTGGAGGGGTTCGCGCAACGCTCCAGCCGGTGGCTCGCGATCACCGGGGAAGGTTCGCCCATGGAGGGAGAGGGCGTGGTTCGCACGGTCGCGCAGGAGAAGTCGCCGGTGCATACGGCAAGCCACACGGGAGCGATGGTCCGGCTGGCCCAGGTCACTGCTGCGCTTGGACACCCGGCGTGGACGGAACAGCTGTCCGAGATTCCGGGGGAGGTCCAGGCTCGGGTGGATTCGGGCGATGCGATCGCGGCGCGCCTGCGTGACGTCGAGCTCGGGCCGGTCGCCCACTTCGTGGGTGGAGGACCGGCTCGCGCAACTGCTTACGAGGGCGCTCTCAAGCTGCGCGAGGCGACGCACCTCGTTTCGGCCGAAGGCCACGACGTCGAGGGCATCCTCCACGGTCCGCTCGTCAGCATCCAGCGCGGCCAGACGGTGGTGCTGATCACCCAACACGGCCCTTCCCTCGAGCGGCTGGGAGAGGTGGCCGCGGCGCTGGGCGAGATCGGCGCCAACGTGATGACCATGGAAGCCGGGCCCAACGCGCTCGACGAGGTGCTGGCCCCTATCGTGAACGTCGTGCCGTTGCAGTGGCTCGCCTACCACGCCTCACGCAAGCTCGGCGTCGACGCCGACAGCTTCCGCCGGGATGAGCCCGCGTACGCCGCGGCCCAGTCGAAGTTCACGCTGTAGCCGTGGAACGCCCGCTCGCGCCCGTCGAGGCAATCACCGGCGCCGTGCTGCTCATCGTCATCTTCTACGACCTGTTTCAGTCGGTCGTGCTGCCGCGGCCCGCCGTCCGCAAGGTTCAGCTCGCGCGCACCATCATCCGGCCGTTGTGGGGGCTCTGGAAGTGGGCCCTCAACCGAGGTTCTCGTATCGACAGGAGCGAGGCGAGGCTCGCGGCCTTCGCCCCACTCGCGCTTCTCTCGCTGTTCCTGGTCTGGGGCATCGGGCTGATCACCGGCTACTCCTTGCTGATCGACTCGGTGGCGGGCCAGTTCCGACCGCCGCTCAACGACTGGCTCACGTCCTTCTATGTCTCGGCCACCACACTGGTCCCCCTCTCGTTCGGCGACTTCGTGCCCGAGCATGGACCGGCGCGGCTGATGATCATCCTGGAGAGCGGGACCGGCGTTGCGCTGGCCGCCCTCGCGATCACGCTGCTGTTCGAGCTCTATGGCTCGTTCCGCTCGCGCGAGGAGTCGGTGGTCGCGCTCGACGCGCTGGCCGGCGCGCCGCCTTCAGCCGTGCAGCTCCTCGAGACCGCCGCTGAGGAGGGCATGGACGGCGCGCTCAAAGAGACTTTCGACGAGTGGCGGCGCTGGTCGTCGATGGTGCTGGAGAGCCACCTTGCGTATCCCTTGCTCGTCTATTTCCGATCCAGCCACGACAACGAGGCCTGGATCAACTCGTTCGGTGCGGTGATGGACTCGGCCGCGCTGGTCATCAGCTCGACGGACAGCCCGGCCAAGGGATCGGCGCGGCTGATGTTCACCGTCGGCAACCACCTGGTCGAGGACCTGGCGTGGGTCTTCCGATTCAAGCTCGCTGCCGACCCGATCATCGAGAGGTCCGAGTACACAGCGGCGATCGGCCGCCTGAAGGCGGCCGGCTATCACGTGTCCGATGGAGACGCGGCCTGGGAGCAGTTCGCCCACTACCGATCCAAGTACGCGTCGGCGCTCAACCTGATGGCCCAGTACCTGCTTGCCCCTCCCGCGCAATGGGTCGGCGACCGGTCCTACCTGCCCCACCGGCAGCGACCCCGCCGGCGCCGGCTCTGGAGTGGACGGCGAGCTTGCTGCCCAGGCTGCGGATGTGCGTCCGGATCGTGGTGTAGCTGATCCCCAGCTCGGCCGCGATCGCGCGGCTGGGCAACCCTTCCGCCATGAGGGTGAGGACCTCCTTTTCACGTGGAGTCAGGCGCTCGAGCTGGGCTTCGATTGTTCGTCGCTTGGCGATTAGAGTCGCGATCGTCCGAGGCGTGATGAGCATCTTGCCCCGCGCCACGTCCCGGATCGCAGCCACCACGTCGGCGGCCGCGTGCGATTTGTGGAGAAAAGCGCTGGCGCCGGACTGCACCGCGGCGAACCTCGCCGCGTCGGTGTCCTCGCGCGTGAGGAAGATCATCTTGGCCGCGGGCCGGATGCTGCGAATCGCTGTCGCGGCGTCGGGCCCCGTCCCGTCAGGCAAACGGAAGTCCAGTAGCACGACATCCGGATTCAGCCGTGCCGCGGCGGGTATGCATTCGGCCACGGTTCCGACATTGCCGACCACCTTCATGTCGGACTGGTCGTTGATCAGGGCCGCAAGGCCCTCCGCGACCACCCGGTGGTCTTCCACGATCAGGATGCGGATAGGGTCCGCGTGGCCATCACCGTCAGGCCGATCCGATGGCGCGGAAGGTTGCGAGGCTGAGGGCACATTTCTAAAACCTTCGCGCCTTGACCAGTACCCGGCAATGAATTGTTAAGGAGATCTGGCGACGCGAAGGCGGAGAGTCATCGTGCCGGTCTTGGGGACCTGGACGCTCGACGGCTCGAGCTCGCCATGGAAGACCGGCGGGGCGGACGCGATGGTGTAGACGCCAGGATCCAGGTGAAGAGCGAATGAGCCGTCTCCGCCGACGCGAACCCTGATGTCAGGGCTGCCCGGCCTCGAGAAAACAAGCAATGCGGCGACCATTTGAGGGTCGCAGGGTTCGTCTGTAGGACATGTCGGCATCGGTCCGCGGTCGATGGTGCCGGTGACGTTGATGTCCGTGCCGATCGTCCCGGACTCGAACTGCGGGGGTGGCTCGCCGGCCGTGCCCGAAGCCGACTGCGGGGGTGAGCCGCAGGCCGCGCCGAAGAGTCCCAGGGCCACAAACGGTCCGAGCATCCGCATGCCTGGCATCAGGCGCATCGTACCGGCCGAAAAAAGAAACGGGGCCGGCGGCGGCCGGCCCCGTTGGAAGTGGCTTTAGGAACCGAAGAAAGTCATCACCCTACCGATGAACGCGCTCTTGTCGGAGGCGCTGCCGTACTCCTCGAACCCAAACGCGAGGAGATCCCTTGCGCGATGGTGTCGTTCAAAGTGATCTCATCCATGAACGGGGTCCCGAGAACCGGGTCACGATTCACGGTGCCGATCCCGTCGGTCAGGCTCCCGGCGACGCCGTGGAAGGCGGCCGTCGCCTTGTCGTTCTGCCTTTCGCTGCCGTCCCAGTTGACGTGCAGGTAGTTCTTGACGAAGTCCGTCGTGCCGGCCCCCTGGTCGAGGATGTCCTGACCTGACATCAGGAGATGTCCGCCGTTGTCGAGATACGCCGACAGGTTTCTCTCGTAAGGAAGGAGCGGACCGGGATAGCTGACTCCCGTGAACCAGACGATGTTCTTGAACGCCTCCATGTACTTCACGGGAAGCTCCGGGTTTGCGTTCAGGTCCCACGTATCGTGAGCCACCCCGGCAGCGGTCAATGCTGCGTCATAGATGGGGCTCGGTTCCGGTGCGGTGGGATCGGGTGGGTTCCCATCCTGATCGACAAGAAGCGTGTCGACCGTGACAGCGATGGTCGTGATTGAAGCGGAGGCGCTGTCGGTCGAGCTGGCCGAAGTGGCCGCCACCGTTGACGTACTGGACGTGCCGTCAGTGGCCGATGTGGGCGGCGTGACTTTGACGCAGACATCAACTGTTGCCCCTGCGATGAGGTCAGGCGTGGCGGTGATCGCCGTCGCGCAAGTCGAGTTGTAGAACGTGACGGGGAATGTGCCCCCGGTCGAGGTCAGGTTGTAGTGGTCGGTCTTGTAGCCCAGGTTCTTGACCGTCTCGGTGTATGTCTGCGAGGAGCCGGTCCGGGCGCCGCCCGTCTGAGCGGAGGGCGAGATGCTGACTGCAAACGGCGGTGCGATCGGTGTGACGGTGGGTGAGCCGGTCGGCGAGTCGTTCTGGGCTGACCTCACCCGGATTCCATCGTTGACGATGGACTTGACAGTCGAAGAGAGGTTGGGATTGATCATCACACGCAGGTGGACCTTGACGACTCCACCGGCGCCCGCCGGTCCGACGGGAACCGTGAGGCCGCTCCAGGTCACCTGGTCGCCCTCGATGCGACCTCCACTGTCCGCCGAGACAAAAGTGGTGTTGCGCGGCAGGGGGTCGGTGATGCGGACGTTGGTCGCGGCGCCGTTTCCGATGTTCTGAAGGGTGAGGGTGTAGTCGATGAAGCTACCCGGGCCGACAGGAACACCCGCATCGACATTCGAGACGACGAGCGCCGGCGCGGGCGCCGAGGTGTCGCTGAGCGACCATGCCCCCCGGCCGTGAGTGCCGGCGGCCAGAACGCGGTGGAAGGGGTCGAGGTTGAGCTGCTCAACCGAGACGATCGGTAGGCCCGTGCCGAGGGCGTACCAGTGGCCGCCGCCATTGAACGTGACGAAGGCGCCGACGTCGGTGCCGGCGTAGATCGTGTTCGCGTAAGCGGGGTCCAGGACCAGCCAGTTGACCGGCGTGTCCGGCAGGTTGCTCGTGATGTTGCGGAAAGACTGGCCTCCGTCGGTGGTCGTGAAAACGTGGCCTGGGCGCTTCGGTGTCGCGGCGTCGAAACCGTTGTAGGCCACGTACGCGGTGCGGTAGTTGCTCCGGTCCACCGCAATGGAGCTCACCGGCCTCTGAGGCAGCCGCACATCACTGGGGTCGCCATCCTGGTTTCCGTTTTGGCCCGAGCTGCCGAGCCGGATCCAGGTGGGGCTGCTGCTTGTCTGCGCGTCCGGGCTCACCCAGAGGAACCCGTCGTTGGAGCCGGCGTACACACCGGTGCCACCGCCGACGCCGATCGCAGTCAAAGTGCAGTTCCGGGCGCCGTTCGGGGCCGGCCCGGTGCAGCCGCTCGTGAGGTCGGGGCTGATCAACGTCCAGCGCACGTCGCCGGCCGACTGCGTCTTCGCGTTGTCGGTGCGGTAGACGCGGTAGGTGCCAGTGAACAGCTGGTTGGTGTTGAGCTGGTTCATCGTCATCGGCACGTAGAACTCGGCGCGGTCGTTGACATTGATGCCATTCGTGATCGGCTTGTTCTGGAAGAAAGCCGCACCGCCGTCAGTGATGCGGTAGATCTGGGCCGGCGGCGCAAAGTAGGTGCCGAAGACGAAGTGCCAGTCGGTTGGATCGACGAGGACGTTGCCCCCGTCGCCGGAGGTCACGTCGTACCAGGCGCCGAGCCCCGCCAGCTTGCGCAGCGTGCCGTTGTCCTGGGTGCCACCCCAGAACCGCGGCGTGCGCGTGGGGTTGGTGGCGATGGAGCTGAACTGCGAGATCTGCAGCCCGTTGGATGCCAGCTGCGGGTTGTTCCCCAGGTCCACCTGCTTGCTGTTGAGGTCGATCCAGTCCACCGCGCTGAGCTGTCCTTCTCCTGGCGTGCCGGGAACGCGGCCGCCCTGGTGGTTGCTGTACCAGACCCCGCCGTCGGAGCCGATCAGTGTGTTCTGCGGGTTGTTCGGGTCGAAGACAACCGAGTGGAAGTCGGGGTGCTGGTCAAAGCCAAGGTTCTTCCAGGTCGCGCCTCCATCGTCCGAGCGGAAGATGCCGCCCGACGGCGGGGAGAGCGTGTAACCGAAGGAACCGGCCGCAAAGACGACGTTGGGGTTGCTCGGATCCGTCTCGATGACGTTGTCGTAAGTGCACTGCGCGCCGCAGTAACCGGCTATGCCGTTGAGCCCCGAGGTGAAACCGGCGCGCACCCAGGAAGCGCCGGCGTCGATCGACTTGTACACGCGGGCGACGCGGCGAACGCCGGGACCGCCGACGCTCGGCGGTGCGCTCGGCCCGTTGATGAAGTCGAAACCGACGTAAAGAACGGGCGTCTGACCCGCGGGGTGTGACAGTCCGATGCTGAACCGGGTCGGGCCGGCAGCGAAGTCGGCCTCGGCGGGCAATCCGTTCATGATCGGGTTCCAAGTCGCTCCGCCGTCGGTGCTCTTGTACATCTTGTCGCCTAGGAAGGACGCGTAGAGGACGTTAGGCGTGATGGGGTCGATGCGGACCTCGGTCGCACCCTCCGAAGTACCGGGCGCTGCCTTAAGCAGGCGCCAGGTCACCCCTCCGTCGGTCGACTCCCACAGGCCGTACGTGGAACGCACCGGCGGAGTGGTCCGGTGCGCGCCGCCTCGGCCACGCAGGATCGCGGCGTAGAGGTGGTTGGCGTTGGTCGGGTCGATCGCCAGGCGGGCGGTTGACACGCCGAAGAAGTAATCGCCCGACACATGCGTCCACGTGGTGCCGCCGTCGGTCGACTTCAGGATGCCGTTGCCGAAATAGCTGTCACCGGACAGCGCACCCTCACCGGTGCCCGCGTAGATCACCGAGTCGTTCGACGGAGCGACCTCGAGAGCGCCCGTGGCGAGCGAGGGCAGGGTGTCGGTGCGAGGCACCCAGACGTCAGTGCCCGGATCCATGGTCCAGATCCCGCCCTGCGCGGCGCCCAGGATGAGCCGGCCGTTGCGGCGAATGGCCAGCGCTCCGATGCGGCCGCTGACCGCTGCAAGCGCCCCGTCGCTGCGCTGGATCTGAATGATCGGGTTCGGGCCGATCGGCGCCCACTGCGAGTTGAACGTCGCGGACCCGGTCGGTAGACCTTCCTTGCCCTTTTTGATTCCGTCCGCCTTGCTCGCTCCGTTGGATCGCTGCTGGCCTGCTTGCTCGACGCTGAGGGGGTTGTCTCCGGCGGTCCGAGACAGGATGAAGTCATCGTTGAGCGCGATCAGCTTCGCGGCGTCGTCCTGACCTGTGTCCGGAAATGGCGTCCCGGGGATGAAGACCGGTGCATCGCCGACGGGCGAAGGAACCGTGACCGCCATCCCGGATCCACCGGCCGCTCCGATCATGGCGAGCGAGACGACGACAGCGCTCAGCGCACGTAAGCCACGTTTCCCCATTCGATCCCCTCTCGTCAATAAGCTCCGACGTCGACCGTCGCACGGAAAGAGGCCGGCGCGCCCAAAGGCTTCAGGACGCCCATCACCCACACCTCATCAGCGACACATCGCTTGAATCACAGAGCCGAAAGTCAAGCAACAACACGGTTGTGTGGCGGTCGCTAACGTAGGTCATGTCTTTCATGAAGCAGCGTGACCACGTTGCGCGCGCCAGAACGGCGCGCTCCACGACTCCCGCTCGACTGCTCGCCGACGGCCAGTCGCATATGGCGCCGTGGCGGACGCTCATCACCGCCGTTCATCCGCATCCGTCGGTCAAGATCAACCACGGCGCGACGTTCCTGGTCACCGACCAGCAAGGCAACATTCCTGTTTCCGACGCCGGCGATTACGGCCTTTACTCGGCGGACACGCGGTTCATCTCGAGGCACGAGCTGAGGCTGAACGGCAAGAAGCCCGACTCGGTGGCGTCAGTGCGCCTGTCCTTCCGCCACGCCCGGTGGCACATGATCGCCGACCGGGTCGCCGGGCCAGACGGTGACATGCGCGAGGCCCGCGTCGCAGTGACCGTGGACCGCCTGATCAGCATGCACCAGATGCACGAGGACATGGCGCTGCACACCTACTCGCGCGCGCCGGTCACGGTGCTGCTCGAGATCGCCCTGGAAAGCGATTTCGCCGACCTTTTCGAGGTCCGCTATCGGTCCTGGCAGCGGCGGGCCGACCTGAACACCTGGTGGATCGGTCCCAACAGCCTCGAATCCCGCTACGAGAACAGGGACTTCGTCCGTCGGTGCCTCGTCCGGGCCCCGGCCCACGCCGCGGGTCTCACCTATGCCAACGGCGCGCTCCGAATCCCCGTCGATCTCGAGCCGGGAAAGGAGTGGCGGCTGTGCTTGCAGTACGACCTCGTCACCTCGGATGAAGACCTGCCCGAGCTTGCACCGCAATGCCCGTTCGAGCAGGGGGCGCAGGACCCGATGAGCCAGGCGCGCAGCTGGCAGCTGTCGGTGTCGCAGGTCGAGCCCGCCGACATCAGGCTCCAGTTCGCCTATGAGCGTGCGATCGAGGACTTCGCGGCGCTTCGACTGCACGAGCAGGAATCGTCTTTCGATCGTTGGATGCCCGCCGCGGGGCTGCCTTGGTACATGGCGTTGTTCGGGCGTGATTCGCTGATCGCGTCGATGCAGGCGATGGTTGCCCAACCCGCAGTGGCCCTCGGCACGCTGGAGAACCTCGCGCGGTGGCAGTCCGCGATCGACGATCCGGAGCGGGATGCCGAGCCGGGCAAGATGCCGCACGAGCTGCGGGTCGGCGAGTGGGCGCACTTCGGGATCGTGCCGCACCGCCCCTACTACGGAACCGCCGACGCCACTCCTTTATATCTGTTGCTTCTGGCCGAGAACTTTCGATGGGGTGGCGATGCCGCGGCGCTGGCGCCCTTCAGATCCGCTGCTGAGCGATGCCTGGAGTGGATCGATCGGTACGGTGACCGCGACGGCGACGGTTTCCAGGAGTACGCGCCGCGAACCCCCAAGGGCTATCGGAACCAGGGCTGGCGTGACGCACACGACGGAGTCTTGGATGAAGCGGGCGCCTTCCCAGAGCTGCCGATTGCCACCTCAGAGCTGCAGGCGTACGTATACGGCGCAAAGGCCCGGATCGCGCCCCTCTTCGAAGCGTGGGGTGACAAGGCGCTGGCCGGCCGGCTGCGCAGCGAGGCCGCCCAGCTGAGGCGGAAGTTCATCGATGCCTTCTGGCTGGCGGAGGCCGGCGAGCTGGCTTTCCTGCTCGACGGAAAGAAAAAGCCGGTCGCAACGGTGGTCTCCAACTCCGGCCACTGCTTGTGGATGGGCATCCTGGACGCAGAGCGGGGCCGGGCCGCAGGCCGCCGCCTGATGCAACCCGACATGTATACGGGATGGGGCTTGCGAGTGCTGTCCGACCGTCACCCGTCCTATGACCCGCACTCGTATCAACGCGGCTCGGTCTGGCCCCATGACAGCGTGATCGCAGCCGCCGGTCTTCGCCGTTACGGAATGTCCGAGGAAGCCTGGACCATCCTCGACGGATTGCTGGCTGCGGTCATGTGCTTCGAGGACATCCAGATGCCCGAGCTTTTCGCGGGGCTGCCCAAGGGCGAGTTCGCCGTGCCTGTGCCCTACCGCATGGCAAACGTGCCGCAGGCGTGGGCGGCCGGAGCGGTGCTCCACATGGTTCGAGTCCTCCTCGGCCTCGAGCCCGACATGCCGGCGGGTCGGATCTACCTCGACCCGGCTCTCCCGGCGTGGTGCTCGAGGCTCGAGCTGCGCAAGCTGCGCATCGGCCGCCGGGAGGTCCGGATCACAGTCCAGCGCGAGGCGAACGGCCGGCATTCCATCGACGCGGACGCGCCCGGGATCGAGATCGTGCGAGGCAGACCGCCGTGGCTGGAGCTGGCCATCGACTAGTCGGCTCAGGTAGTCAGGGGCTGCACAACGTTGTCGGGCGACCCTGGCCGGTGGTGGGTTCTATCAATGTGGAGACCCGCCGCATAGCCCTCATCGTCAGTCCCTGGTACCCGGTACCCCCGACTGGCTACGGCGGGATCGAGCTGATGGCGTATTACCTCGCCCGCGAGCTCTCACAGCGCAGTCACAGCGTGACAGTGATAGGCCGGCAGGGCTCCCAGGGCCCATTTGAGACGCTGGCCCTGGCTCCGGAGAGCTGGAGCAAACAGCTGGGCACGCTCGACCAGACGGCTCGCCACAGCCTTTTTCTCTATCGGGCATACGAGATCGTGCGGAAGCGAGCCTTCGATGTGATCCACGACCACTCGGGCCCCCCCGGCATCCTGGTCGGCGCGACCTCGCGGCTGCAAGCCCCCGTCGTCGCCACCCTGCACGGTGCTCTGACCGAGGCGGAGGGGGAGTTCCTGGCCGCGATCGACCGCCAGATTCACCTTGTAGCGATCAGCCGGGCTCAGCAATCGATGGTGGCGGGTGTGGAGTGGCGCGGCGTCGTCCACAACGCCGTCGATGCGTCCGAGTACTCCCCGGTCGCGCGCGAGGAGAAGGATGACTACCTGGTCGAGCTCGCGCGCATATCGCCGGACAAGGGGCAGCACATTGCGATCGAGCTGGCCAAGCGCCTCAACGTCCGGCTCGTGCTCGCCGGCAAGGTCGACGGCGACGCCCGCAGCTACTTCGAAGCGGAGATCCAGCCCAACCTGAACGGTCAGATCGTGTGGCGCGAGAACGTCGAGGGCAAGGACAAGGCCGAGCTGTTGGCGCACGCAAGGGCACTGGTGTTTCCGATCCAGTGGGAGGAGCCATTCGGGCTGGCGATGATCGAGGCCATGGTCAGCGGCACACCTGTGATCGCGCTCGCGCACGGCGCTGCGCCCGAGGTTGTGGAGCCGGGTGTCACCGGGTGGCTCGCGGACGACGTGGATGGAATGGTCGCGGCCTACTCACGGCTGGACGAGATCGACCTCAAACGCTGCGCCGAGGAAGCGGGCCGCCGGTTCGGGCCCAAGCAGATGGCGGACGGCTACCTAAACGTGTACGAGCGCGCCATCGAGCAGTCCGTCTACTCCGAATCCATCAGCTGATTCGCACGCCGGCCGGCAACTGGCCGACCTTCACCTCGGTGCCTTCGACCGCGAAGTCGACGCGCTGCCCGGCGAAATGCAGCCCGGTCACCTCGATCCGGTTCCACATCGCCGTCTTGATGGGAGAGATGCGCAACGACTTGCGTCGAGGGTCGGCCTCCAGGCCCAGGATCGAGGAAACGCATGTGAACATCGCAGCCGCCGACCACAGTTGAGGCGTGCAGGTGTTCCAGTACTCCTTGGGCGGTGCTCCCGGTTCTCGTGCATCGCCGCAAAACAGCTCTGGCGGACGGTGCATCGGAAAGTCCAGCGACGCCTCGATCAACGCCCTCGCGAGACGTTCCGCTTCCTCGGCGAATCCGTACTGGCGGAGGCCCGCGATGGCAAGTGCTGTGTCGAAGGGCCAGACCGAACCGTTGTGGTAGCTGGAGGGGTCGTAGTTGATCGCCCGGTCGGAAAGCGTGCGGATGCCCCAGCCGGAGAACAGGTCCGGCGACAGCAGCCGCTGGGCCACGTGCACAGCCTTGGGCCGGTCGACGATCCGCATCCACAGGCAGTGGCCAGGGTTCGAGGTGATGGCCTGCACCTGGCGTTTGGAGCCGTCGAGCGCCTGGGCGAAGTACCTTTCCTTGGGCATCCAGAAGTCGCGGTTGAACCGCCATTTCAGCCTGGCCGCTTGCTCCTTCAATCCTGGTCGCCGGCGCGACATACCGATGAGACCGCGATGCAGGTACGCCTGCACCTCGCACAGCGCGGCTGGACGCGAGGCATCGGTGCCATCGGTGTTGGTCAGCGAATCGTCGGAGTCCTTCCATCCCTGGTTTCGCGCGCGCCCGCCGCGGTACTCGATGTAGCCGTCGCCGTCCGAGTCGCCGTACTTGCGGCACCATTCAAGTGCCGCCTCCGCTGCGGGCCACAGCTCTTCCGCGAGCTTGTGATCATGCGTCCAGTTCTCGGTCTCGGTCAGCGCGCACAGGAACAGGGCGGCCGCGTCGTTCGTGCCATAGAGGATGCTCGGCCACAGGCCGCGCTCGACCACCTCGCCGTCGCGGACCTCGTGGAGGATCTTGCCCGGCTGTTCCTCGCTCTTCGCGTCGACGCGACGTCCCTGGTGCGCGGCGAGGTAGCGCAGCACGCCGCGCGCGAGTGAAGGATTGACGTGGAGCAGAAGGATCGCCGTGATGAGAGCGTCGCGGCCGAAAGGAACCGCGAACCACGGCAGGCCGGCCGTGGGATAGATTCCGGTCTCGTACTGGTTGCACAGCAGGCGGATGTCAGCCGTCGCCTGCTCGAGCAGCTCGTTGAGCGCGGGGTTGTCAGTTCGGATCGACATGCACTCGGCCGTCCAGCGGGGATAAACTTCCTTGGCGACAACGAGCCCTGCGGCGAAATCGATCCTCGAGCCCACTGTCTCTGGAACGGCGTCGACCTGCAGCGTGAAAGACTCGCCCGCAGGCAGCCGGAGCTGGTGTTTCAAACCTTCTGGAAAAGTGAGGACAACGCTGCCCCTCCCCGCGTGCAGGGGAGGGTCAGGGTGTTGGCGTTCGAATTTGACCCCATCGACGGTTTTGACCGCGGGAACCGGAGCCGGCGAGGCGAGCTCGGGCACCGAGCCCCGGATACCGAGCATGGCGGCAAAGTCGGCGGCGACCTCGATCTCCAGCACCGCGTCGATGGTCGCCGGCCCCTCGTTGAGGACGGTGATCCGCTCATGCAGGCCCGACTCGATGAAGCGAACCCGAATCAGGCGCAGGCTTCGCTTCGTCGGAGTGGAAGCCGACCGCCACGGGCTCGATTCCGTCGATCAGCAGCCGGAACCCGGAGAGGATCCGCGTGTCGCCGGACCACAGCCCGTCGCCGAGAAATTCGCCGGGCTTCATCGATCCGTCGCGCGCCGAGACCGCAAAGTAGTGGTCGTGCTTGAGCATCACGCGCTCGGAGATGAGCTGCCCGGCCGATATCAAGTCGGCCGGTTAGTCTGCGTTATCGGGGGCTAGTTCGCGCCGGTTAACGCCGAAGTTTTTGCGGACGCCTCGAAAGCAGGTCGTGATCCGAGCGGATAGTTGGTCCATTCATTGCGGGCCAGCAGCTCGACGGCCATCGCCTCGAGGTCTCGGACCCGCTGGTTGGCCCGGATCGCCTCCCGGATCGAGAGGATGCCCACCGCGGGATGGCGCTTCTCGATGACGTGCCGAAGCATGTTGAGGTGCGCGTTGTCGGGCACGCCCGGCTCGCGGATGCGCCGGACCGCCGCACGTACCGTCGACTGGGTGCCGTCGATGGCCTCGCCCTTGCCGAAGTCGAACTTGTAGCTCGGGCTGCGGCCGGCGCTGCGCCTCTCAGCGCTGAGCTTGATCCACTTCGCGTTCTCCGCGCCCTTGCCGACATCGATCACAAGGCGGACAGGGCGTCCCTGGTACTGAAAGGTCGCGTTCATCCGCGCGTAGCTTTCGCGCTGCCCGGTGAGCCCCTCGTGTCGCCCGATGAGAAGCGGCGACTCCGCATCGAGCTTGATCCGGTCGATAGGAGTCAGCAGCGAGATGATTGCGAAAGCGTGCGGAATGAGGTCGGCGATCACGCCGATGTCGGCCGCGGCGCCCGTGAGCGGCTGCTCCTCGAGAATCTCGATCCGGATCTCTTCGACGCTGTCCAGGAAATCCCGCAGCGTGCGCTCTTCCGTGAGCAGCATGCCGAGCAGGCGCACCTCGAGCTTGAAGTAGTAGTGGTCCGCGGCCACGATCTCCACGCCCCCCGGCGCGGTGTCGAGGAACTTGCGGTACTCGTCTGGCGGAGCACCCAGCGGTTTTTCGATCAGCACGACGTCGCTCAGGTCGTAATAGCGAGCCAGCGTGGGAAGGTGAGTGGCCGCGGGCGTGGCGATGTAGGTGATCACGTATGAGCTGGACTCCAGCTCTCGCTCCAGCTGGTCTCGGGCCGGCGAGCCGTGGCTGTCCCAGTAAAAGGAGTCGCCGTGCGTGCGCACCTCCTCTTCTTTGACGCCCATGCGATCGCGCGCGCCTGGCGAGTCCTGCTCCACCACGTGCGTGCGGAAGTTGAAGAACTGTTTCAGCGTGAGCAGGTGCGAGTAAGCCTTCTGGCCCCACTGGCCGAAGCCGATCAGCACGAAGTCCTTCTGCAGGTGGCGCTCCTCCTCGGCGAGGGCGTGAAGCCGCGCGTTCTTGATCGCGACCGCAGCCTGCACCGCCAGCGACTGCGCGCGCGCGACCTCCTCTGGTGTGAATCGCCGGTTCCGGTTGCGCTCGACGAGGATGGCTGCGCCGATCGCCTGCTCGTCGGCGATGAGAGGCAGCGCCACCAGTGATCGCACGCCGAAGGTCTTGACGTATGCCGGGTCGACCTGAGCGTTTGCGGACGCGTCCTCGATGACGACGGGCTGGCCGCGATCGACGACGTCGAAGAGGAACGACGCCTCGCTGCGCTCACCATGCTGGCGGCGCCACAGGTCCTCCAGGTCCGAAGCCGCCGCGCCAAACCAACCCTCGCGATCCTCTTCGTAGAGGGCGATCTGGCACAGGGCGACGTCGACGAGGCGGGCCAGGTTGTGCGCGACAAGGGTCAGCGTCTGATCAAGGTCGATCGAGCTGGCGATGGCCTTGCTCACGTCGGCGACCAGCTCGAGCTGGTCCGCGTGCCGCTGCGCCTCCTCGTACAGCCGGGCGGTCTCCACCGCCACGGCGAGCTGCCCCGCCGCGGCGCGCAGCGCCTCCACCTGGCCCCAATCGGGCCGGCGCTGGTCGGAGCGGTGATAGCCGACCTCGAGCACTCCTGTCGCTCGGCGCGTGGCGTCGCTGCCGAAGGGCACGAAGATGCGAACCAGGTCTTTGTGCTTGCCGCGCTCGAAGATCTCGCCGGCGAGGGTGAAGGGCGCCGTCTCGTCGGCCCGGGCGTGCTCTTTCTCGCCCACCAGGCAGGCGAGCACTCGACCCAGCTCCCTCCCGTCGCTGTACACCACCGGCACCTCGGTCCACGTCACCGGCACAGGGATGCCCCCCGATATGACGTCTGAGCGATCGGCGGACGGGTACGGCCCGACGATGACCGTCTGCCATGCCCCCGCCACGTAAACCAGGACGTCGTCCTCGGCCAGGACCCGGTCTTCTTCCAGCGCCCAGCGCGGCACCCTTGTCTGAGGGCCGCGAGCGCCGGCGGAGCGCGATCTTTCGGCCGAGTCGATGGCTTCCGCGGTGGCTGCGCCGGCGGCCATGCGGACCACAGTCGCATCGTCGTGATCCCTCTGGTCCAGCAGGTACACGGTCGCGAAGTTGAAGTCGAACTCGGGGACCTCTGAGTCGGTGAGGTGCCCCACGACCGCGTCGATCACCTCGTGTCGCGAAGCCCCTGGCTTCAGCATCGCCGCCGTCATATCGCCGAGCGCGCTGAGCAGGCGGTTGCTGTTCTCCAGCTCCGCGATCAGGCGCTGCGAGGCCAGCGCCCCTCCGATCAGCTGAGCCCCGGCCTTCAGCATCTCGTCGGTCGCCGGCGCGCGCCTCACAGTGGCGAGCCGATCGCGGCTTAGCACCACCAGGTAGCCGTGGGGCTCGTCCGGCTGGCCGAGCGCGTAGGTCGCGACCGGATGCAGGTCGGCTTCGGCGGTCGCGACACCGACCGTGCTGCCGATTGCGGTCTCCCACGGGGTGGAGGAGTCGTCTCGGTCGACCCGTATGGGAGCCGCGACGCGCAGGTGCGCTGTGACGAGCTCGAGGTGCGACCGCTGGTGCCCGAACTGGTAGATCGCGGCGCCGTCGAGGTTGCTCGCCATCAACAGATCGGCCAGAGCGATCGAGAGAAGCCGGCGCAGCTCCTTGGCGTCGGTCCGAGCGTCGCCGACCGGCGCAGTGAGCAGCGAGGTGAGCCGGGAAAGCCCGTCCAGGGCCGCACGCTCCGCCCCCTCGAGCGCCGTCTGCACCAGCGCGGCCGCGGTGGCGGCCTTGCGCTCCAGCTCCCGCATCCGGCTGTCGTCCGGCGCGCGCTCCTTGTTGCGGTAGTTCAGGTAGATAAGCCCGAGGAGGCGATCGCCCGCGAGCAGCGGCAGGCCGATCGTCGACTGGACCTGGTAGCGCCTGATGAACGTGGAGTCGATCTCGGCCGGCGCGTTGCGGGCGACCAGCCGCCGGCGCATGGCCGTGAGCCACACCGTGGAGCCGTACTGGTGCACCCCCAGCTCGTCCGGCACCTTTCCCTGTCGCTCGTCGGCCAGGTAGCGGTTGAGCTGCTCGTGCATGTCGGTCAGGGAGTCGAGCAAACCCTCCTGCGGCTGGCCGGTCGCGAACGGGGCGTAATAGGTGTGAGTCGACTCTTCGTAAAGGACGATGGAGACGATGTCCGCTGCGGAGGCGTGCTGAAAGTCGGTCACCACGCCGCGCAGCACTGCGGCGAGGCCGGAGTTGCTCTCGACCGGCGGGCGTATCACTACCTTGGGATCATCACACGGATTGGAGGGATTGCGTGCCAGCCCCTCCGGCGCTTCGCGCCACCTCCCCATGGATGGGGAGGAGCTTGGCTCGCGCCACGGCGCCTAGCCAAGAGGCGCTTGGCCGCGGCTGGCGGGCGAACGTCTGCCGATCCACGCCGACCAGCCCGAAGGTCGGTCCGTAGCCGAGCGCCCACTCGAAGTTGTCGAGCAGCGACCAGTACATGTAGCCGCGGACGTCGATGCCGTCCCCCAGGCAGGCAGTCACCTCGCGCAGCGCTCGATCGATATAGGCGATCCGCTTTTCGTCATTGCCGGTCGCGATCCCGCTTTCGGTGACGAGGATGGGGACTCCCGGGCAGCTGCGGTTTGCGCGCCGGATCGCCCCGCCCAACGCCTGGGGGTAGAACTCGTACCCCATCTGGGTCGTTTCGTCGGTTTCGTACAGCTCGCGGGTCGTGTCGCTCCAGTCATGGCCAGGGCTGCGCGCACCTTCTGGCCCATACCTGAAACGGGTGTAGGTCTGCACGCCGATGAAGTCGTCCCGGCTCTCGCGCGCGAGCTCCAAGAACCAATCACTCACCTTCGACTCGATCTCGAGCGAGCTCGTGCCTGGTTGGGCGCCGTCCTCATATTGAAGGTCGGGAAGCGCGAGCGTGACGCCGGTTGGCACGCCCGCCCGCGCCCGGATCGCAGCCGCGCCGCGGCGATGGGCCTCGAGGAGGTTGTCGACCGCGCGCTGGGCGCCATCCCGGTCGTCGGTGTGTCCCGGCGGGTTGATGCCCAGCAGCCACCCGCTCGAGCCCAGCCCCTGCGGCTCGTTGATCGTGCAGGCGTAACCGATCCGGTCGCCAAGCGCCGCCGCCGCCCGGTCGCAGTAGCGCTCGAAGAGCGAAGGAAAGCGGTCGTAGGCGAAACCGCCCAGCTCGTGCAGCCACCGCGGGACGGTGAAATGGTGGAACGTGACGATGGGGACGACGCCGCGCTCATGGCATGCGTCGAGCAACCCCCGGTAGTGGGCGAGCGCGGCACGCGAGAACTCGCCCTCAGCCGGTTCGATCCGGGCCCACTCGATGCCGAACCGAAACGAGTTCAGGCCGAGATCGGCCAGCATCGCCACGTCCGCGGGCCCGCGGTGGTAGAAGTCGCAGGCGTCGCCCGAAGGCTCGCGGCAAGGCGTGGACTCGATGTGCTCCCACCACCACCAGTCGCTGTTGGTGTTGCCACCCTCGGTCTGGTGGGCCGAGATCGAGGCGCCGAAGAGGAAGCCGTCAGGAAACCGGAGGGTGTCTGTCATTCGGGGGATGTTAGTGCTCCCTGCGCGGCCGAGTTGGCCACATGCCCAAGGCGAAGATTGACAAGCCGCCAGGCGACAACTAGTATCCGGTCGTAGGGTCAGGCGAACGTTCGTCTTACCACGTGTGTCCCTGTCTGAGTAACTCTGTTTGCCGGCGCACTCTCGCCCCGGTCGGTCCGGGAAGAAGGCAACAGGTAGTGGCATTTCTGGCCCAGGCCGGGGTCGGGATAGGGAGGAGAGCACGCATGGCCGAAGTCTTAGGGAGGCGTAGTTCGCGCGGGCTCGCGCTCTGTCTAGGCGCGTTGTTCCTGCTCGCCGCATGCGGAGGCGGAAACGGAGGGGGCGGAGGCGGTGGCGCCTCGTCCACCGACGTGACGGTGTGGACGGCTTGGGGTAGCGCCGAGCTCAAGGCATTCAAAGACGTCCTGGCGCCTTTCGAGGCGACCAGCGGCGTCAAGGTCCACATCACGACCAACCGCGACTCGACCAACCAGATCGCCAACGGCATCTCAGCCGGGACCGACCTGCCTGACATCGCTCCGGGTCCGACTGACCCGGTGCAGGTCAAGGACTGGATCTCCAAGGGCGCGTTGAAGCCCATCGAGACCGCCCTCGGCGACCAGTTCAGCGCCTACATCGCCAACACTTATCCCGCGTTGACCACGAGCAGCGGGGACAACCCGTACATCGGGCTCGTCGGCGGCAAGCACTACGAGATGATGGTCAAGACCCAGGTCAAGGGCCTCATCTGGTACAACAAGAAAGTCTTCACCGGGCAGGCTCCCAAGACGTTCGACGACCTGCTCGCGATCAACCCCTCGCAGTACGGAGCGCAGAAGCTCTTCTGCGCGGGCTTCGAGTCCGGCGCGGCGTCGGGCTGGCCCGCGAGCGACCAGATCGACAACATCATCATGCGGCAATCCGGTGAGACGGTTTACACGAACTGGATCCAGGGCAAGGTGAAGTTCACCTCGGCCGAGATCAAGCTCGGCTACCAGACCTTCCTCAAGGAAGTCTCGGCCGCCAACGTGTACGGCGGCGCCAACACCGCCCTGTCGACGAACTTCGGCAAGGCCGGCGACCCGCTGTTCAAGACCCCCGCGGGCTGCTTGTTCCTCGAGCAGGCGACCTTCATCCCCAGTTTCTTCACGCAGGACTTCCCGAGCCTCAACCTGAAGGCCGGGACCGACTTCGACTTCTTCGCTCACCCGAGCATGGGCAACTCGCAGTACGACGGCAACGTCAACGGCTTCTACGACAACTTCGCGATGTACAACAACACGCCGGCGGCTCGGAAGCTCATGCAGTACATGGCGACCAAGGACGCGCAGCAGATCTGGGTCAACGACGGCGGGACCTTGGGCGCGATCAAGTCCCTGAACTACACCGACCCGGTCTTCAAGAACGCAGCCGCCGTCGCCGGCGGCGCCAAGAACCTCCTCGTGACCGCGGGAGACTTCATGCCCTCAGACATGCAGAAGGCATTCTGGCAGTCGCTGCTCAACGTGACCAACAACCCGGGGAGCCTGAACAGCGAGCTCGCGCATCTCGACCAGGTTCAAGCCGCTGCATACAAAACCAGCTAGGTAGCACTTTCGTGGTCCTCGATCGGCCAGGGCGGGACGCAAACCGCCCTGGCCTCAGGGTCTGCAGAAGGAGGTAGGCAACGGGTGGTGGGTGGCATTTCCGTAGATCAGATCGTCACCGCACTGGTCGCCGTCATCGCTGTGCCGTTGGTCCTGTTCGGGTACATCGTCGTTGGCGAACAGATCATCGAGCGGCTGCCGGAACGAATCCAACTCTGGATCAGACCTTACTTCTGGGCACTGCCGGCGATCGGCTTCGCGGGCCTCTTCATGGTCTATCCGCTGCTCCGGACCGTGGTCATCAGCTTCCGAAACGGTGCCGACACGGATTGGGTGGGACTGGCCAACTACCAGTATTTCTTCACCTTCCCGGATACCCTCACGTCGCTCCGAAACAGCATCCTGTGGCTTGTCTTCTACACATTCTTCGCCGTCTTCCTCGGCCTCGTCGTGGCAATCCTTCTTGACCGGGTTCGCTACGAGACATTGGCGAAGATTGCTATCTTCCTGCCGGTTCCGATCAGCGCAGTCGCGGCCTCGATCATCTGGAAGTTCATGTTCGACTATCAGCCCCCTGGCCAGCCGCAGACCGGAACCCTCAATGCGGTGATTGGTCTGGCGCATCACGATCCCGTGGCCTGGCTGGTCAACTCCACGACCAACAATGGGGCGCTGATCTTCGTGGGCGTATGGACCGCCGTGGGATTCTGCATGGTCATCCTCTCGGCCAGTCTCAAGGCGATCAGCACCGAGGTGCTCGAGGCCGCTCGGATCGATGGGGCGAACGAGTTTCAGATCGTTCGGCTCGTCGTGACGCCACTGTTGTGGCCGACGATAACCGTGGTCGGCACCACCATGATCATCAACGCGCTCAAGACATTCGACCTCGTGTACGTCATGACGAACGGCGCTTACAACACCGACGTGATCGCCACCCAGATGTTCAGCCAGCTGCAGCACAACCACAACAGCCGGGCGGCCGCGGTTGGCGTCGTCCTCTTCATTGCGATCGTGCCACTACTGATCGTCAACATCCGGCGATTCCAGCAGCAAGAGGAGCAGCGATGAGCACAGAACAGGTCACCACTCGTCGCCAGAGCGCCGCTGCGGAGGGCTTGTCGGCACTCTCAAACCTCGGCTATCGCCTGCAGCGGTTGCCCCTGCACTTCATCGTCATCATCTTCTGCGCCATCTGGGTCATCCCGACTGTCGGCATGGTCATCAACTCGTTTCGCGCGCTGTCCGATATGCAGTCAGCCGGATGGTGGACCACTCTGTTTCCGCCCCACGGCTTCACGTTCGCGAGCTATCAGCAGGTTCTGAACATCGAGGGCGTTCAGCCGTCGATCGTCACCAGCATCCTCATCACAATCCCGGCGACTGTCATCCAATTGACGGTCGCAACCATGGGCGCTTACGCGTTCGCCTGGATGAAATTTCCGGGCAAGAACATCTTCTTCATCGTGATCGTGGGCCTGATGGTCGTTCCGATCCAGATGACGCTGGTGCCGCTGCTGTCGTTCTTCAAGGTTCTCCACCTCAACGGCACGATCATGTCGGTCTGGCTTGCCCACACAGGCTTCGGCCTGCCATTTGAGGTCTTCCTGCTTCGGAACTACCTGGGCGGTCTGCCGCGTGAGATCTTCGAGTCTGCTGAGGTCGATGGCGCCGGCCACGCGGTTCGCTTTCTGCGCATCGCTGTCCCGATGACGTTGCCGGCGATCGCGTCCTTGGTGATCTTCGTATTCCTCGGCGTTTGGAACGACCTGCTCGTCGCGCTGACATTCCTTGGCACGAGCCAGTTCCGGCCGTTCACGGTGATGATCGCGCAGCTCACCACGTCGTTCGGTGGTGGGTGGCAGTTCTTGACCGCCGCTGCAGTTCTGCAGATGGCGCTGCCGCTGGCCGTGTTCATCGCGCTCCAGCGCTACTTCGTGAGAGGCGTGACGGCAGGTTCGGTCAAGGGCTGACCGGCCTCTTCCAATAGACTCCGGCGAGTGACGGAAGCGCATCCGCGCGCCCTCCCGCGCGACATCGTGGTCATGACCACCCACGACATCGGCCGTCACCTCCACTGCTATGGCCAGGAGAGCGTCATCAGCCCAAACCTCGATGCGTTCGCGGCGGACGGCGTGAGATTCACTCTGGCGTTCGCCACCGCGCCTCAGTGCAGCCCCAGCCGGGCCAGCCTGGCCAGCGGCATGTACCCCCACAACAACGGGGTCATGGGCCTGACGCACGCAGGCTTCGATTGGGCGCTCGCGGTCCCGCATGCGGCGGCGATCCATGGGGAGCGCGGCTTCCAGGCCCATCTCTTCGGCGGCCAGCACGTCACGTCGCACCCCGAGGGCCTCGGGTTCGAAGCCATCCATCCGATCGCGGACTTCGAGAAGGTGGTAGCGCAGAAAGGCAAGGATCAGCGCCTCTATCTCGAGATCAACTTCGATGAGACCCACCGTCCGTACCCGCCCGCGGGCGAGACCCCCAGGGGTCTTGTGGTCCCGGGCTACCTGCCTGACGGTCCGGAATCGGTCGAAGAGATGACGGCGGTCGAGCAGACGATCGCGGCGATGGACAGGTCGGTGGGTCGAGTCCTGACGGCGTTGGAAAAGACTGGTCGCGCTGATGACTCGCTCGTTGTGTTCACGACTGACCACGGGCTCGCCATGCCGCGCGCCAAATGCACGCTCTACGACCCGGGCCTCGAGGTGGCGCTGCTGATGCGCTGGCCCGCCGGCGGCATCGGCCCCGGCACGACGAACTCGGAGCTGGTGAGCAACATCGACGTGCTGCCTGCCCTGCTCGACTCATCTGGCGTGCCGGTTCCGGTGGGGGTCCAGGGTCAGTCCCTCTTTGGGCGGGCGCGGGAGCAGGTCTTCGCCGAGAAGACGTTTCACAGCTACTACGACCCGATGCGATGCATCCGCACGGACCGCTACAAATACATCCGCAACTTCGAGACGGCGTTCGCCGTCGAGGTGCCCGCCGACATCCAGGCCGGCCCGATCTTCCGCTCCGACCCCAGCCGGTACTCGCGGGACAGGTCAAGCATCACCGAGCTATACGACCTCGAAACCGACCCGCTTGAGATGACCAACCTGGCGGGGCGGCCCGAGGTTGCGAAAATCGAACGTGAGCTCAGCGGGCGCCTGTGGTCCTGGATGCGGGAAACCAGCGATCCGCTCCTCAACGGGCCGGTGGGATCACCTCGGTACCGCCAGGCGATCGAGCCCTAGCGCCTCCTGGAGTCCGGTACGAAGGCGACCAGGTTGAACACCACGAAAACGACACCCAGCGAGATCCACTGCACGTTCTGGGGAACGTGGAGCCAATCCTCGATGGTGATCACCACGACGATGGCGGGCAGCCAGAGGCATCCGAGGGCAAGGCGCCATGCCCTGTCTCCTCCCCGATACCGAAGAAACGGCGCGAGTGCCGGCCCCGTGCGCTCCTCGACCGGTGGCGCGTCCAGGTCCTCGCCGGCACCCCATCCCGCATGGTGTCCGATGTCGTCGTCCCGAGGCTGATCGTTGATCGAATCCAGTATGCGTCCGGACCGCGTGTTCCTTGACAGGAGGGCGATCGTCTCGATCGGTGGGACGTTCCTGCTCATGGGGCTCGTGGTCGGGGCCTACGGACCGCTGCTGGAGCACCTGACGCGCCGCTTTGCGGTGAGCCTGCCCGTTGCCGGAGCGACCATCAGCGTGCATTTCGCCGGGGCGTTGGTGGGCGTGCTGGTCGCGATGCGGGCGATGCAGAAGACGCCCGCGCGATCGACTGTCATCGCCGCCACCGCGCTCGCCGGCCTGGGATGCCTCGCCGTGTCAGTCGCCCCGACATGGCCTGCCTTCCTCGGCGCGGTCTTCCTGCTCGGGCTTGGTTTCGGGGCCCTTGTCATCGCCCAGAACCAGCTCGTCGCCTACAGCGAGGGGCGGCGCCGGGCGGCGCTGCTGAGCGCGCTGAACAGCGCCTACTCTGCGGGGGCGGTGGGCGGCCCAATCGTGGTCGCGGCTTACGCGGCCGGCCACTTCACGCTGTTGTTCCTGGGCGGGGCGGCGGTCGCCCTGGTGCTCATCCCCGGCCACGCTCGCATCTCGGGGCGACTTCCTGTCGCCACGGGCTCACCGGGTCGCCCCGGCCTCCTGGTGCTCATCTTTGTCTGCGCGTTCGCGCTGTACGTCGGCATCGAGACAGGGACCGGGGGCTGGATGACGTCGCATCTCGAGTCGGTCGGCCTCGCGTCCGCGCAAGCCGCGACACTGACCTCCGGCTTCTTCCTTGCGCTGGTCACCGGTCGTGTGTTGATGACGCTGATGCCCGCCGCGATTCCAGATGGGGCGATCGTCATCGCCGGGTCCGCTGTCGCCACGCTGTCGCTGCTGGCGGCGTCGATCGGAACGCTCGCCCCGTGGGCCTACATCGTGACGGGGCTCGCGATCGCGCCGATCTTTCCGACCGGCATCGTCTGGCTCGCCAAGCTCCGGCCTGGCGATTCGAGGGCCACGTCCTGGTTATTCCCCGCCGTCTCGATCGGCGGCATCGCTGGACCGGGCGCGATCGGGTTGGTCATCGCGGGGTTCGGCGTGCGCTGGGCGCCCGCGGTGCTGGCGATGGTCGCGGTCGGAATGTCGGCCGCCTTCTGGCTGGCGAACCGCGCCTCCTCCAATCCCGGATAGTCCGGACGAACCGAAGATTTAGACTGCGAAAACCCCGGAGAGTCCGGACTATCCGAGGGGGAAGGCGAACCGTGCGGCTAGACGATGAGCGGCCGGAGCGCGTTGCGCGCGACCAGGAATCCGCGCTGCACGAGCTCGAGGCTGCCCTCGAACTCGCGGTCCTCGTGCTCGATGGACACGACCCAGTCGTAGCCGATCGCGTACAGCGCGCTGATGAACCTGTCCCAGCGGACCTCGCCCAGCCCTGGCATGCGCGGCACCTGCCAGCCGACGCCGAGCGACATCACTCCCTGCTCGTAGAGG
>VBII01000093.1:10612-14186 GCA_005887735.1 Chloroflexota bacterium | reverse complement strand
CCCTGGCCGGTCGAACCCGAGCTGTTGCCGACCTGGCTGGTCGTGTTGGCCGAGCCCTGGCCGGTCGAACCCGAGCTGTTGCCGACCTGGCTGGTCGTGTTGGCCGAGCCCTGGCCGGTCGAACCTACGCTGTTGCCGACCTGGGTCGAAGCGGTCTGCGCCGAGCCGGCTCCAGTCGAGCCGGTGCTGTTGCCGACCTCGGGCTCGCTGATCTTGCCCTTGGCCGCGGCGCTGGCCGGGGCTGCGGGGGCTGACCCGCTGCTCTGACCACTTCCATTGGTGTGGCCGCTCGAGCCGCCACCGCCGGTGCCTCCTCCGCCGCCGCCCGATCCGCCACCGCCGCCTATGCTTTGCTCATTCTTCGCCGTGGGGCTGTCGTGGCGATGAGCAACTGCGGAAGCACTCGTGTGATCTTGTGCTTTGCCCTGGCCGTGGGAACTGTCCGAGGCCAGAGCCGGAGACGTGCGAGCCAGCATGAGAAGAAGTCCGGCCATCAAGATCAAGGCGTTGACGACCAAGCGCCGTGCGAGCGCCGGTCGACTCGCTAAGAACTCTCCGAACGCTTCCAAATGCCCACCTCCACGTGGAAATGAGCAAATTGCCTCGCCGCCATCCTGGACACCAACCCCGCAGCCCCGGGGATATGTCGCAGAACGCCCCGCTCAGCGTTCCCTAGTTGGGCAATTCGCTTGCAATGGAAACGCAAACTTCATCTTTAGTAACCATGGAGGCTGCGACCGACCCGGAGTCGGTCACAGCTTTCGTGGAAGAAATATTGGCCGGCACCGGCTGGGAGATCGATGCCATCCGGCACCGCGTGGACCGAGTCGACCCTCCGAATTCCTACTGGTCGATCTTCGGCGTAGACATATATAAGGAAGGAAAAGAACGGGAAGAGCGCAGCCTGCGGCTTGTCGCGCGGGGCGCCCTCAACCCTGAAGCCTGGGAACACCTCAGCGGGCGCCTGCTGCGCCACGGAGCCGGCAATCCGTGCGATCCGATCAATGGAGTCGGCTACCCACGGCTGTTCCCGGAGACGCAGCACGCCTACTGGTTCTACCCGTATGACCCCTCGATGCCCAACCTGCCGCTCGCAAACGACCCGGCGCGGGTGGCGGGTGTGCTGTTTGGCCACGAGACAGTCGAGGAGATGCAGGCTGCTGCTCGATACATCGACATAGAGCGGGTCCGCTACCTGCCGGAGGTCGGCGCGATCCTTCGCTACACCGTCAACGTCGGGCCCAGCCCGATCGTGATCTACGGCAAGGTCCAGCCGGGCCAGCGGGGCCTTCGTACGAACCGCATCGTGGAGGGCCTGTGGCAGGCGTCCGCCAAGTACCCCGGATATTTGAACTTGCCGCGCCCGCTGGGCTATGTCGAGGAGATGGGCATGCTCATCGAAGAAGGCATCCGCGGCAAGCCGGTCGGTGAACGGCGAACGAGCACCCAGTTCATGCTCGTGCCCGAAGCGGCGGCCGAAGCGCTGGCCGTGATTCACGAATCACGGGTGGACAACGATGAGCGAATCACCATCCAAAACGAGCTTGCGCGGCTCGACAAGGTCGCGGAGAAGTTTGCCTACGTACACCCGGAAGGACACTTCTTGCTCAAGGACCTCCTCACTCACATGCGCAATCGCTTGGAGAAGACGCCCGAAGAAGAATGGCTGCCCACCCACGGCGACCTCAAGTACGACCAGTTCATGTTCCACAACGACAAGTTCACGCTGTTGGACTTCGACTATTACGCGACAGCTGAAACCAGCTATGACCTGGGCAAGTTCTGTGCCTACCTGGTGCCGACGCGCCCCAAGAACTGGAGGGACTCGGTGGCGGTCGAGGAGGCACGCACCCGGTTCATCCGACGCTACCGTGAACTGCGACCCAACGCGACGCTGCAGCGGTTCGCGGTCTATGAGGCGCTCCAGTTTGCGCTGCGAGCCATGTCGTCGATGTGGATGCAGAAGCCCGGGTGGCATCGAACCGCGGAAACCTACCTCGTCTTTGGGTTCGAGCGGCTGAAGAGCAGACTGCCCGAATAAGAGCCGTTTCGGCACCTCGTGATTCTTTTTACAAGCCTTAACCCTATTCGCGCGCGCTAGACGGCCGGCCGGGATCAGGCTCTGCCGTCTGCCATGCGGCTTGTTTCATGGTTCGGGAGTTTCCTGGTCGTCGTCGCGCTCCTTATCGGGGTGATTGCAGCCGTCCAGCTGCGCCCAGCCAGCGGGCACTCGCTCACCGCTTCGCCGCCCAGCCCGAGCCCGATCCCCGCTGCGCCGGCGGAATCCGCGCCAGCAGCGGCCCAACCCTCGCGCCCGGCACTGGTCGTCAACACCACGCAGCAGGCCTTGATCAACCAGGACCGCGCGCGTAACGGGCTCGGGGCGCTCACCTGGAGCAGCTGCCTGTACAACGTGGCAAGAGGCCAGGCCGCGTACCTTGCTTCACCCAACGTTGCGTTCCAGCATTACGGCGGCGTGCAGCAGGACCTGGGCTGCCACCTCGGCGCGCAGGTCGGCGAGAACATCGGCTGGTGGTCGGGCGGCGTCAACGACTCGCAGCTCAACACGATGTTCATGAACAGCGCAGAGCACCGCGCCAACATCCTCGGCCCGTACCGCTACGTCGCGACCGCGTGGGCGGTCAGATCGGACGGACGAGCCTATATTGCGGTCGAATTCGGCTAAATCCCGGCCCTGAGTAGCCCGTTTTAGGGCGGCGTTCTCACCTCGAAGCGCTCCAGACGCGGTTTCGTACCGCCATATGAGTGCTCGGAGGAGGAGCGCGAAGGGTGTCCACTGGACCGGCCGCACGCAGCGGCCAGCGTGCGCTCTGGCTTCGACCATTCGCATGGATGTGGGCCAAGCGGGCGTGGATCGCGGCCCTGGTTGGAGTCTTCCTTGCCGCCTCGACGCTGTACGTGTTGTGGGCGATCAAGGACCTGCCTGACCCAAGCCAGAACGTCCTCGCGGCGGGCGACGTCGTCGTGCTCGATCACAACGGCAAGCTGATCGAAGACTGGAGTCCCGCTGGCCACTTCCACGTCACCCTCACCCTCGAGCAGATGGGGCCGTACGTGCCCAAGGCGGTGCTCGCGGCAGAGGACCGCAACTTCTACAACCACGGCGCGATCGACCCCGGGTCGACGGCGCGAGCCGCATGGGTCGATATCACGTCTCATGGGCTGAACGAAGGCGGCAGCACCATCACGCAGCAGCTGGTGAAGATCCAGCTGCTCACGCCTCAGAAATCGCTGACGCGCAAGGTCCAGGAGGTCGTCCTGGCGATCGTGCTCGAGCAGCGCTACTCCAAAGACCAGATCCTCGGCATGTACCTGAACCGCGTGTACTTCGGCCACGGCGCGTACGGGGTCGGCGCGGCGGCGCGCACATATTTCAACAAGGACGCAAAGGATCTGTCGGCGGCGCAGGCGGCTTTTCTCGCGGGCCTCATCCAGGCGCCGACGCTGTACGACCCGGTTGTCCGTTACGACCTTGCCCACGGCCGGGAGGTCTACGTGCTGCAGGGGATGGTCTCGACCGGCGCGCTCAAGCCCGCTGAGGAGGACAAGGCCG
>VBII01000093.1:0-10477 GCA_005887735.1 Chloroflexota bacterium | reverse complement strand
ATCCGAAGACAGGCGCGATCCTGGCCTGGGTTGGTTCCGCCGACTACGGCAATGATTCGATCGGCGGTCAGTTCGATGTGGTGCTTTCGCCGCGGCAGCCGGGGTCCTCGTTCAAGCCGTATGTATATGAGGCGGCGCTGCGCGATCGCAAGATCACGTGGGCCACGATCCTTCACGACCGCCTGACCAACTTCAACGGATATCAGCCGCGTGACTTCGACAACGGCGGCATGGGCGACATCAAGGCGAGCACCGCGATTCTCTACTCGCGCAACATCCCGGCGGTCGAGGTCGGCCAGATGGAAGGCATCAACAACGTGATCAACCTCGCCCATGCGATGGGCATCAAGAGCCCGCTCCAGCCCTACCTGTCGACCGCGATCGGAGCAAGCGACATCACCCTCTACGAGCATGTCCAGGGCTATCAGACCTTCGCCAACCAGGGCCAGCGAATCGACCTGCGGGTGCTCAACGAGGTCGACGACTCGACAGGCCACGCCGCCTTCAAGTACGAGAACCCCACGAGCACCACAGTTCTATCGCCCGCCGAGGCGTTCCTGATGTCGGACGTGCTGAAGAACTACCAGAACACGTGGCACTTCGGCTGGAACCGCCAGATGGCGAGCAAAACTGGCACGAGCGACAACGGGAAGGGTGGCATCCCCGACTCGTGGATCATGGCCTACAACCCCGACATCGTCACCGGCGTATGGGTGGGCAACACGGCACCCAACGGCGGCGGCGGGCTGATCCGTGCCTACGGCGAAAACGTCGGCCTGACCATCATGAAGCGCTTCGTCAACGCGTTGCCCTCAGGCATGCGCGAGTGGTACACACGCCCGGCCGGCGTCGTCCAGGGATGTGGCGGCGACTCGCAAGACCCGTTCCTGCCGGGCGCCTGCACCGCTTCGCCGTCGCCGTCGTCGTCAGCCAGCCCGTCGCCGTCCGGAAGTCCCTCTGTTCTTCCGTCGGTCCTGCCCTCGATCCTCCCCTCGGCCTCGCCGTCGGCCTCGCCGTCGGCGCATCCATCACCATCGGCCTCAGCTTCACCCGCGCCTGCCCCGCAACCACAACCGTCGCCGAGCTGATGCTTGCCATGAGAAGTTCCGAGACTCCGTTTCTCGACAGCGTCGAGCGGCGCCGGCCGGGCACGTCGCTGCGAGGCTACGTGATGCGCACTTTGCCCCACAGCTCAGCGATCGTGGTCGCCAACCGCGCTCCGCACGAGCCCCGTCCCGAGGGAGGCTTCACTCGCGGCGCGGGTGGAGTGATCACGGCATTGCTCACGCTCGCCGAGGTCGCCGCGGCGGACTGGGTCGCGTGCGCCCGCACCGACGGCGAGCGCGCCCTGATCGAGGAGCACGGCACGACGTGGAACGCACCGCTCATCCGGAGCGAGACCCGGCTCCACTACGCAACTCCGACGCCCGAGCAGTACGAGCAGTACTACTCGGTGATCTCCAACCCGGTGCTCTGGTTCGTCCAGCACTATCTCTGGGACCTCGCGCATCAACCGGTCATCAACGGTCGGATCCACCGAGCCTGGAAGAACGGGTACGTGGAGGTCAACAAGCAGGTGGCGCGCAAGGTGGTCGAGGTCGCGCGTGGGCTTCCCGGCCGGCCGCTGGTAATGGTGCACGACTACCAGCTCTACCTCGTGCCGAAGCTCGTTCGCGAGCAGCTGAACGGGGCGATCATCCAGCACTTCGTCCACATCCCCTGGCCGACGCCGCAGTACTGGAAGGTGCTCCCGCGCGAGATGAGGGACGCCATCCTTCACGGCCTGCTCGGCTGCGACATCGTCGGCTTCCAGACGAGCCTTGACGTGCGCAACTTCCTGATGACGTGCGAGGAGAACGCCGGGCTGGCGGTGGACGAGCGCGAGAAGGCGGTTCTGGTGGACGGCCGCGTCGTCTACGCGCGTGCCTACCCCATATCGATCGACGTCGCGAGCACGACGCGCCTTTCCTATTCACACGGCGTGATGGTCGAGGAGCGAAAGCTGCGCGACTGGCGGCCTGAGCACCTGATCGTCCGCATCGACCGCACGGATCCGTCGAAGAACATCGTGCGCGGCTTTCTGTCGTACGAGAAGCTCCTCGCCCATCACCCCGAGCTCAAGGGCAGGGTCCAGTTCTGGGCGTTTCTGCAGCCGTCGCGCCAGGATGTCGCCGTCTATCGCAACTACGTGCGCAAGGTCCGACAGACCGTGCAGCGCATCAACGCGCAGTACGGAGCACACGGGTGGCAGCCGATCCGGCTCGAGCTGGGCGAGAGCGTGCGCAAGGCGATGGCCGCGATGCGCAATTTCGACGTGCTGGTGGTCAACTCTGTTTACGACGGCCTGAACCTGGTCGCCAAGGAAGGTGCGCTGATCAACCGTTCGGACGGTGTGATCGTGCTGTCGGAGAACGTCGGCGCGCACGAAGAGCTGCACCAGCACGTGCTGTCAGTAAATCCGTTCGACATCGAGGCGACCGCCAACGCGATGCATCAGGCCATCGTCATGGGCGTCGAAGAGAAGCGGCGGCTGAACGAGGGGGCGCGCGATGTCGTGCGCAGCAATGACATCGCGCGCTGGATCACGCGCCAGGTGCAGGACATCCGCGACCTGGCCGCGGCGCCCGGGTTGCGGGCCGGGTAGTAAGCAGCATGGCCCCCTCTCCCCTTCAGGGGAGAGGGATCTGGGGAGAAGGGGCGCGCGCAGTACTACCTAACTACTTAGCGGCTAGTACCCTCTCGGCCGCAGGCCGCCCGAGCGTCGGGCCACCGTCACGTTGCGGTAGAAGATGATCGCGACGAAGCGCGCCACGGCCCAACCCGCCAGCGCGTAGACCAGGATGGCGACCACGACCGACATCTCGAGCTGGGACTGCGTGGTCCCGATCGTGGGCAGGATGTTCTTGAACGGACCGAGGAAGACGGCGGTCACGTTGTACAGCCCGCTGGAGAAGCCTGCATCGGGGTTTGCGCCGAGCAGCTTGAGGACCAGCCGCACAAGCAGCAGGCCGCAAACCAGCCCGAACACGAGGTAGACGAACTGAACCGCGCGCCAGCCGGGATTGGAGGTGCTGACCACCTCCGCCTCCTCGGCGGGCACCATACCGGGACCTTGACTCGTGACTGTCCGATGCTCGTGCACGTGGCCGGTCACCGGATCTCGTTCGACGTCGTCGTCCTTGCGCTCCATTTGATTACTCCCTTGCCTGGTAGAAATGCTGAAACGAGGCCATCAATGAAAACGCCCGGGCGGTTTTTGCCACCCGGGCGCTTGGGGGAGGTAGGTGAAGCCTCAGGGAGTGTTCGTTGGGTACCACAGGGGTAGCGTGGACAGCGCTTCGTCGGCGTCCACATCGGGGTCAGGGCTGTTGCTCCCCAACTGGTACTGCCACGCGGCCATGTGGTCGGGGCAGCCTGTCTCGTACGGCTGCCACACCGGCGCGTTGGACTTCGACCAGCCGCTCGAGTCGAGAGAGGGCTCGAAGGACCAGAGGTACGCGTCCCACGAGATCGCCCTCTGTTCGCTCTGGGCCTGGCACCAGGCCGCCCCGAACTCGCTTCCGGCGGTGCCGTTCCCGTAGAAGACCGGGACATAGCCCGCCGCAGTGACGCCGTCAAACCAGCCGCGGATGAAGCCGGAGTCGACGTTGCCGGCGCCGGGGCATGCAGCGCCCGGCGGCTCGATGTCGATGGCGATCACATGGCCCTTGGGCTCGGTGTCATGCGCGGCCACCGAGGTGGCGACCTCGGCGTAGCCCTTGCCGGTGTCGTAGCCGGAGACCGCAGAGCAGTTGTAGTCGTTGTAGATCGGCAGGATGCCCATCCGCATCTTCGCTGCCATGTAGATCTCGGGCCAGCTCAGACCGGGACACACCGTCGTGGTGAGGTAGCGGCCCCAGAAGTCCGGGTTGCCGACAGTCTCCTGGACTCCCGGCAAGACCTCACCAGTGGGATCGCCAGTGAAGGCCTTGCACGAGTCGACGCCCCACAAAAGCCTGGCCGGCTGGATCGACGATGACCGCGCCTGGATGTCGACCAGGTTTGTCGGTCCCGTCACCTTCTGCAGGAGCTGGCCGAGCTTGCTCTGGTTTCGCGTCGTCGGGACCGCACCGATCGCGGCGCTGAACTGAGGAGTCGAACCCGACGTGGCCGCGACCTGGGCGCTGCAGCTGTTGCCGTTCTTGCAAGGTGGCGCCACGAGACGACCCTGGTCGTCGAAGATGCCGATGCTCCAGGGGGTGTTGGTCAGATCGGCGTTGGTGCTGGCGGTGAGGTGGATGTTGCTGCCGACCTGGAAGGTGGAGCTGCCGCCGATGGCGATTGAAAGCCAGCTGACCGAGACGTGATCGGAGACGGCCCAGATGTCTGGATTGGAGAACGTGGTCGTCAGCTTGCCTATGGCCGCGACGACCGACCGCGTGCCGCTGGCCGGCTGGGTGAGCGAAACGCTGCAATTGGTCCCGCGGCTGCAGTAGGTGATCCGGCTCATGTTGCTGAGGTCGAACAATTCGATCGCGTAACCAAACTGTTCGACGGGGATGGTCGAGGTTGCCGTCAGCGTGGTGGGCTTGCCGGGTCCGACTGCCGATTGGGTCGATGTGAGGCTCAGGCCGATCCACCCGACGGAAATCGTGTTCGAGGTGAGCGCACCGCTGGTTGGCGACTTGACGGCCGGTGCGGCCAGGTACGCCACGAAATTGTGGACACCTGCCCTGGCCGAGTAACCGACCGCGCACTGGCCCCCCTGCGAGCAGGAACCCAGGAGAGTCGAGGTCGTCGTGTCGAAGATCTGGATCGCCTTGCCACTTCCGGTCACTCCCGTTCCTGCGGTGGCGGTCAGCAGGACTTTGCCGCCTGACTGAATCGCCCGGGTGTTGGAAGCGAGCGTCAGCTTCTGAATGGAGGCCGCCGGCCGGAGAGTCAAGATTGGAACGCTTGGTGCGACGGATGGAGTGTCGGCCGGCGCGCCGGAGTTGTTGCTCGAATTCGAACCACCGGAGAGCAGGATCTCGCTGCACGCCGCCGGGGTGTTCAGCGCGGGGTCGGCTCCGCCGGGGCACGCCGTCTGCCCGTCAGGCGTCGACGCCACGCCCGCAGCGACATCGGCGCCGTCATTGGTGACGCACGATGCGCCCGCCCCAGAGTCAGGGCACTGCTGAGCGCTGTCGGGAAGGCTGAGCTGCAGGCTGTCACCGGTGCCGGGCGAGCAAGAGTCGCCGCCATCGCCTGCGCCCGAGCACTGGGCGACCGTCGACTGCTGCTGGATGCTGCCGGCGGCCGGCGCGGCCGCCATGGCCGTGAATGTGAGCTGGTTCGCCGCGGCGACCAAGACCACAGCCAGGTGGACGGTCGGGCGCGCTCGGAAAGTGGTGAAAAGCCGACGAAGTGAGTGCACTGATACCCCCGTTTCGCGCGCACCTCGGACGGGGTGGCGCTAGATGTCAGGGGCAACCTACGGGCGGTAGGCCGGTGCGCCCACGGCGCTTGGGTTAATTAGCCTGAAGCATTGTCAATTGCTCTGAATCAGGGCAAAAAGGAACGATTTTGCACCTTGTCGATTCAGGGCTGGGCCGGCGCGGAGGCATTCTGACTGAAATGCCGCCGATTGACCAGCCCAAAAAAAGCGAAGCAGCCCGGGGCAGTGGGCTGCTTCTGTCAGTTAGAACGTCGGGCCGCGGGTGTCTACGGGCTCGCGTGGACGGCGCCGAGCACGTTTCCGTACATGACACCCAGCGCGAGCAGCCCGAGGAGCGAGAGCAGGACCAGCACGAACGCCCGCGCGCATGCGTCCATGAGCCACGAGTCCTCGGTCGAGTCGGAATCGGCGACGTTCCAACGCCGCCCGTAGAGCCCGGCCCTCACGGACAAGCCGATTGTCGCCAGCAGGATGATGAATAGGACAGCCATCGGATGATCGAGGGCGTGGACACCGAGCGGGTCAGCGTCCACGCCATCCAGACAACGCACTGCGGGGCGAATGTGAACATGTCGGTTGGGCTCCAAGTTGGGGCCCATCAGCGCACGCCATTAAGGACGCGCGCGCGCCCGCGCCGGCCAATACTCGCGCCCGGGGACGCGTTCTTCTAGGCGTGGAAGTCCCGCTGCTGTTGCAATTTTCGATCGCCTTGTTCACGGGCATGGTGGCGGCCACGTTCGTGCCGCCGGTCAGGAGGTCCATCCCCACGCCCGTGGAGGTCCTGCTCTGGGTGGGCTTCCTCACCGTGTGCGTGCTTGGAGTGGCGAGCATCACGGATCCGAACGCGCGTGAGCTGAGCGCATCGGCAGCATGGGGCGCAGACCAGATCATCAACACCATGGTCGGCCTGACCCTGGGAGGACTTGGCGGCTGGATCCTGGATCACCGCTTCCCGATCGCGAGCTGGCTGGTGATCGTCGCCGGCGCCGATATTTTTGGGCTCATGTTTCTCCGTTCGATGCGCAGCGCGGGGCCATGGCGGCCACGCATCAGGCTTCGTGAGTGGATGGAGCTTCCGGTCCCCGAGCCGGCCGCGGTCGTGGCGCGTCGCAGGCTTATCCCTGCCGACCCACTTGCCGATGTGAACCGCAGGCTCGTCGCCGCAGGCGCTATTGCCGGGACGGCGGTCCTCGCCTGGCTGATCGATCTCTCAATCTGGGTGCGCGACGTGATGGTCCCGCGCGAGGCTCGCCGGCTGGCGCAAGCCGCCGCGACCGGGAAGGTCGAGTCGCACGCTCGCCTCGAAGGGCTGCGTGACGCGACCGCGCATCTTCAGTACGCGGCACGCTCCTGGTATGCCGCCGCGGGGGAGCCCGCGATCAATGGTCTCGCCGCCAAGGCCGGCAGCGCCGCACGCACCGCGCGCGCCGCCAGGCCAGGCCTCAGCCCAACCGCTTTGCGACCGGACCAGGTGATCGACATCCACGCGCTCATGAGCGCCCAATCGCTCGGCTGGTACGGACCCTTGAACACCGCACCGAACGAATCACCGGGGGAACAGGATGACGCTGAATCACAACGACCAGATCGTCTGGCCTCGTAGGGGAAACGGAATGCGGCGGCGCGCCAGCGCGCCGCACGTTCTGAGCAAGGGCAGGGTTTCGC
Organism: Chloroflexota bacterium; assembly: GCA_005887735.1. Lineage (GTDB taxonomy): Bacteria > Chloroflexota > Dormibacteria > Dormibacterales > Dormibacteraceae > 40CM-4-65-16. Next base: position 3,396 of record VBII01000093.1, on the reverse strand, counting down.
GACCAGCCGGCTGGCTTATCCGGCTCTTCGTCCTCGTGACGATCGCCGTGCCCAGCCTGATCGTCACATCGCCGGGCTACGTCGCGTTCGCGGACAAGCTGCCCGACCCGACCCAGGTGACGTCGGCCATCGCAGAAGACACCCTGATCTACGCGTCCGACAACAAGACGCTGCTGGCGGACCTGCACCCGCCGGGTTACCAGAGCTACTACGAATCGCTGCCGGACATGGGGACGCTGCTCCCGGAGGCCGTGATCTCCATCGAGGACCACAACTTCTACTCGGAGCCGGGCATCGATCCGCAGGGCATCATGCGCGCCTCGATCGTCGACTACCAATCCGGGTCTGCGGTCGAGGGCGCCTCGACGATCACCCAGCAGCTGGTCAAGCTGCGGCTGGTCGGCAACAAGGCGTCGCTTGATCGCAAGATGCGCGAGGCGCTGCTCGCATTCGAGATCGAGCGCCACTACACGAAGGCGCAGATCCTCGAGTGGTACCTGAACAGCGTGTTCTTCGCCAACACCGCATGGGGTACCTCGGCCGCCTCCCAGATCTACTTCCACAAGCAGACCAAGGATCTCGACCTGGCCCAGGCGTCGATGCTCGCCGGCATCATCCGCGGGCCGACGATCTACAACCCGCTCGTCAACTGGACGTCCTCCAAGAACCGGCAGAAGACCGTGCTCAGCGCCATGATCCGCGACGGCAAGATCACGGCGTCTGACGCGGCCCAGGCCTTCGCGGAGGACCTTTCCCCGCCGACGCACATGTTCACGCCCACAAACCACGTCGCCGCGCCTGCCTTTGTCAGCTACGTGACATCGGAGCTGATCACGAAGTTCGGCAAGGACGCGACCTATAGCGGCGGCCTGAGAGTGGTGACGACGCTGAACGTGACGCTGCAGAACATCGGCCAGCACATCGTCACGGGGGTGATTGACTCCCTTTCTTACCGTCGCGTCACCCAGGGCGCGCTGGTCGCGCTGGACCCGACGACCGGGGCGATCGTCACGATGGTCGGCTCGGCAAACCCGTACGCCTACGGCGGGCAGTACAACCTGGCCGTCTGGCCTCCTCGCAACCCGGGATCGTCGATGAAGATCTACACCTACACGGCCGCGATCATGAGCGGCGTGTACACGATGACCACGCCGATCGTCGACAGCCGCTTCTCCTATCGAGATCCGATCTCAGGCGAGGTTTACGCGCCGCAGAACTATGACGGCAAGACGCACGGCACCTGTCAGCTGCAGGCATGCATGGGCAACTCGCTCAACATCCCCGCGGTCAAGGTCGAGCTCGGGGTCGGCGTCTCGAACGTCGTCGACGTAGCGCGGAAGATGGGAGCTCCGCCCTACCAGCTGCACGGCACCGATGCCAACGGCTTTCCCATCTACACGAACGACGACCCCTCCAACACCTTCGGCCCGTCGCTGACGCTCGGCGGCTACGGTGAGACGCCGCTGCAGATGGCGACCGGCGCCTCGGTGCTGGCCGCACAGGGTTTTCTGCGCCTGCCCTATTCGATCAACATGGTGACCAAGAACGACAGCCTCGTCTACGTGCACCAGTACAACGCCGGCAAGCCGGTGCTCGATGCTCGGGTGGCCTACATCATGGAGCAGATCATGTCCAACGACAACAACCGGGCCATGATCTTCGGTCACAACTCTCTGCTCACTCTGCCAGGACGCCATGTTGGCGTGAAGACCGGGACCTCCGACTCGTTTGCCGACGCATGGACCGTCGGCTATACGCCGCACCTCGTCGCGGCGGTCTGGGGCGGTAACGCCAACTGGAACCTGAAGATGACCAACAACTCCGACAGCTACTACATCGCGGCTCCGATGTGGCACCCCTTCATGCAGCAAGCGCTAGACGCCCTCGGCCTGGGCGACGAGTGGTACCCCGAGCCGCCGGGCCTGATCAACCAGACCTGTCACGGTCAGATGGCGTACTACCTGCCCGGCACCCACTGCTAGGCGCACGACGGATGCAGGCCAGGTTCGACAAGGCAGGCAGGAGGCTTCCGGACAGCGGACACGGCTGTGGCTGCCAGCTCTGCGCGGACTCGAACGCTCCCCGTTACGAGCGGCGGGAGGAGCCGGGCCGTGAGCCCCGAATATGGAGCCCACTCCGCCGGCGGGTGATCCGGATGTTCAGGAACACGGCGGCGGGGTGAGATTTCGCCCGCACCCAGACATCCGCCAATCCACGCCTGTTCGGACACCGCTGAAGCCAAACGTGCGGAATTCGCCAATCCTGGTGATGTGGCGACCCGCTGAGAGCCTCCGTTCGGTGAGGTGCCACGAACACCCCAAACCGAACCAGGAGGTTCTCTCTTTTCTGGTCAGCCCTCTACGGCGAAGCTCCGCTCGCCGGCGCTCTCCTCGAGCGCCGCCTGCGGGCCGTACGAGTGCTTCAGCATCACGCGCAGCCGCTCCTTCGCCACGGCGAGCCTCGAGGCCACCGTGCGCTCGGGAATCCCAAGGGCCTGCGCGATCGCGCGGTTGGTGTAGCCGTGGTAGTGGCGCAGCACGATGGCCGCGGCTTGTTTCGGCGGCAGCTTGGACAGGGCGATCGCGAGGTCGCGGTGTTCGACGACCTCCTGCGGGTCGGGCGCCAGGCCGGGCCGGCCCAGGCGTCGAATGACCTCGCCGACCTCGCGCAGTCGCATCTTGCGCTGGTACGAAACCGCGGCGTTGATCGCAATGCGGTGTACCCACGCTTCGGCCGGCGCGATCGGCTGCCATGTCGCCCATTTCTTGTAAGCGCGCTCGAAGGCGTCCTGCGCGCAGTCCTCCGCAGCGGCCCTGTCGCCCAGCATGGCGGTCAAGGTGCCGAGGATCTTGCCGAACGAAGTCTGATATAGACGCTCGAAGTCCGCTTCGTTGCCGGCTCGGTAGGTGGTCGTTGGCTCTTTCGTCTGGCCGGCGCTCGCAGAGATCGGGTCTGCCATCTTGTTCCTTTACCCCCCGTAGTTCGGCGAGCACATGCTCAACCTGGCCCTAACTTTCGACCAGGGGGGGCGTTTGGGTCGCCGTACGGATGGTCGGATTTTGGCTAACTCAGTTGCAGTAGCAGGTGTCGGGGTGCCCCGCGACGTTTTCAAGAGGGATGAATCCTGGGGCAGAGTCCGGCGGAACGTACGCGGTGGAGATGCTGGCGACCCTGGCCAGCGGTCTCAGCGTGGACGCGACCGACAGTGGCAGAAAGGCCATGGAGGTCGTTCGGGCCCGTTCGCCTGAGCTGATCGCGATCGGCGAACAGACTGGTGAGGATCTCGTCACGACCTCGGCCGGCTTCATCGACATGATGCTCGCCGTGCTGCGCACAGACGTCGATCTGCCGTGGCCGGACTTCGAGCAGCGATCGCGAGACTACGGCCGGCTGAGG
>VBII01000091.1 GCA_005887735.1 Chloroflexota bacterium | reverse complement strand
GCTGAGCACGGCGAGCGATTCTCGGTCCTGTCCGAGGAAGCGGGCCATCGCAGCTTCGGCGCGGACTATCCGCTCGTCCTCGTCGACCCGGTCGACGGAAGTCTCAACGCGAAACAGGGCGTGCCGCTCTTCGGGCTCATGGTGGCGGTGCTGGACGGTCCCACCGTGGCCGACACCTATGCGGGGCTGGTGCTCAACCTCAACACGGGCGAGGAATGGCGTGCTCTACGCAAACAGGGCGCGTGGCGCGACGGCAAGCCCCTCCAGCCCTTGCAGCGGTCGGATGGGCGGCGTATAGAGCTCCTCGGCCTCGAGAGCACGCCTCGCGCGCTCAAGCGCGCGCAGCCTCTGGTGGATCGTTCAAACAAGATCCGCATACTGGGCTCGATGGCGATCTCCATCGCGCTCACCAGCGCGGGAGGATTTGACGTCTTCTGCGCCCCGATCCCCGTCAGAGTGTTCGATACGGCGGCGAGCCTGCTGCTGTTGAGCGAGGCAGGAGGAGTCGCCAGCGATGTGCAGGGCCAGGGACTCGACCAACTGCGCTGCAACCTCGAAACCCGGACGACCCTGCTCTGCGCGTCCACGCGCGAGCTGCACGCCGAAGCGATCGAGATTCTCCGGGCACCGCAATGAACCTCGATCCTCGCCGCACGGTGTTCGCGATCCTCAGCTTCGAGGGGCCGGACGTTTACAGCCAGGCTGGCGGCCTGGGAGTGAGGGTGAAAGGGCTTGCCCGCTCTCTGGCTCGGACGGGCTATCAGACATACCTCTATTTCTGTGGGGACCCCGACCTGCCTGGCGAGGAGGAGCAGGAAGGCGGGCGCCTGCAGTACCGCCGCTGGTGCCAGTGGATCTCTGCCATGCACCGGGGCGGCGTCTACGACGGCGAGGAGGGCAAGATCCGGGACTGGAACTCGAGCCTCCCGCCGAGCCTGATCGAGAACGTGATCGCGCCGGCGGTCGCCGCCGGCAACCACGTGGTCGTGCTGGGCGAGGAGTGGCATACCTCGTGGTCGATGAAGCTCATCTCGGATGCGCTCTACTACCGGGGCCTGCGGGATCGAGTGGTGATGCTGTGGAACGCCAACAACACGTACGGCTTCAACCGCATCGACTGGACCGGCTTGAACTTCGCAAGCACGGTCACCACCGTCAGCCGGTACATGAAGTTCCGGATGTGGGAGTGGGGGCAGAACCCGATCGTCATCCCGAATGGCATCGCGCGCGAATCGATCGTCGACGCCGACCCGCAGGTCGTGAACGATCTGCGGTCGGCGGCCGGCGCCGATCACTTCTGGTTCAAGATCGGCCGCTTCTACCCTGACAAGCGCTGGCTCATGGCCGTTTCGGCCGCGGCCCAGCTCAAGCGCCGAGGAAACACCGTGAAGCTCGTCATGCGAGGCGGCAAGGAGCCCCACGGGGCCGAGGTCATCAACCATGCCCAGCACCAGGGCCTGGCCGTGCGAAATGTGCATGGACCCTCCGACGCAGCGGGGATGGTTGCGCTGCTGCGCGACTCGAAGCAAGCCGACCTCATCAACCTGACGAGCTTTCTGAACGATTCGCTCGTGGTCGACGTCTATGCCGCATGTGACGCCGTGCTTGCCAACTCCGGCCACGAGCCGTTCGGGCTGGTGGGGCTCGAGGTGATGGCCGCCGGCGGCATCGCGGTGACCGGCTCGACCGGCGAGGACTACGCCGAGGGATACCGCAACGCTGTCGTGCTCGAGACCGATGACCCGATCGAGATCGTCACCGAGCTGTCGGTACTCAAGGAACGGCCGCGCCTGGTCGCGGGCATGCGCAAGCGGGGCAAGGCCACGGCGCGCGATTACGTGTGGGAGAAGGTGATCGACCAGCTCCTCCTCAGGATCGACTTCGCCGCCGCGCGTCAGGCGGTCGCCGGTCCGGACCCACTCCCGCCGAAGCCGGCGGCCAGGCGCGCCCCGAGAGCAACCCTGCCGCGTGGCTGAACGGGTGGTCGTGTACACCGTGGTTCATCAGCCGCGGCGTTTGAAGCTTCCTGCACAGCTGATACCGGGCGGCACACCGCCGGACCGGCTCGCGGGCTACCTCTTCGATGACGAGCTCGATCGACATTACTTCGACAAGGTGGCCGAGTACTCGTACCTGCCCGCGACAGTGGCATTTCGCGAGCTCGCGCGGCGTGGATGGCGCATGTCGATCGGCTTCAGCAACTCGTTTCTGCTGCAAGCCGAGCGGTGGAGCAAGAAGGTGATGGACGGATTCAAACGACTGTGCGCGAGCCCCAACGTGGAGGTCGTGTGCGTCGAGCCATATCACTCGTGGCTCTTCTACGTCGACATCGTCGCTTTCAAGGAGGCGATGCTGTGGGCGCGCAAGCGCCTCGAGGATCTGTTCCAGAAGCCCGTCGCCTTCACGGACACAACCGAGATGTTCATGTCCAACGACGTGTACTTCGCCCTCCAGCAGTGCGGCTTTGCCGGCGCATTCATGGAAGGGCGCGACTGGCAGCTGGGGTGGCGGGATCCGACCCACGTCTATCGCAATCCCATGCGGGACCTTGCCCTGCTGCCGCGGCATCACCAGCTTTCCGACGACGTCGGCTATCGCTTCTCCAACCAGTCATGGAACATGTGGCCGCTCACCCCCGAGGTATACGCGGAGTGGGTGCGCGAGTGTTGGGGTGACGTCGTCACACTGGGCTGGGACTTCGAGACCTTCGGAGAGCATCACCGGCGGGATTCGGGCATCTTCGAATTCATGCGCGGGCTCAACACGCAGCTGCGCCGGCGCAAGGTCCGCATGCTGCTTCCGTCAGAAGCAATCGCCGAGCTCGGCGACTCCGCACACGAAGTGCCGGTGAGTGAGTACGGCACGACGTGGGCCGGGGAAGGCGGGATGGAATTCTTCCTGGGCAACCACGCTCAGCAAGGCGTTTTCCGGCTGATGCACCATGCCTACTCCAAGGCGAAGCTCACCGGAGACCCGTCGCTGATGGACCTGGCGAAGTGGCTCATGCAGTCCGACAACCTTCATCTGATCCAGTGGTTCGGCCGTTCGGGCGGTCAGGCGGAGGTGAGCGCGTACTTTACCCCGTCGGAGTGGTGGGAGCTCGGTGACCTCGGCATCATCCGAGAGCAGCAGCAGGTCTATCTAAACTTCATCAGAGCACTTGATGAATTTGCGAAGTAACGGATTGAAGCCACTTCACGTCGCCTTCGTCTGGCACATGCACCAGCCGTACTACAAAGACGATCTGACCAGCACGTACCTGCTGCCCTGGGTGAGATTGCGCTCGGCGAAGGACTACTACAAGATGCCGGCGCTGCTTGACGCTTACCCGAATGTCAGAGCGACCTTCAACCTGGTGCCGTCACTGCTCGCGCAGATCGAGGACTACGGCAAGGAGGAGTCGGTCGACCTGTTCCTCAACCTGAGCAAGCAAGCGGCGGGCGATCTTTCGGAGGAAGGGCGCGACTTCGTTCTGCGCTGGATGCGCGAGGCGCCGCGGGCGCTGCGCGTCCAGCAGTCACCTCGCTACCTGGAGCTGGCGTCTCGCGCCCCCGACGCCCAGTTCACCACCGCCGACATGCGAGACCTGCAGGTCTGGTTCAACCTCGCGTGGTGCGACCCGGTATGGGTCGAGCAGGACGCCAGGTTGGCGGAGTTGAAGCGTAAAGACCGTGATTTCACCGAGGAGGACAAGACGCTTCTCTTCGATGCGCAGCTGGAGCGGATCCGCAACGTGATCCCGAAATATCGAGAGCTGGCCGAGCGCGGTCAGGCGGAGCTCACCTTCTCGCCGTACTACCACCCAATCCTTCCGCTGATCTGCCATGTGGACTCCGCGCGCAGCGCGAACCCGCAGATCCAGCTGCCGGAGAAGCACTTCTCGCACCGCGAGGATGCGGAGCGTCAGATCGAGCTTGGTATGGGACTCTTCGAGCGCATGCTCGGCCGCCGGCCCAAGGGAATGTGGCCGTCCGAGATGGCGGTGGGCGAGTCGGTCATCGGACTCGCCGAGAAGGCAAAGATCGACTGGATGATCAGCGACGAGGAAGTGCTCGCCCGCTCGCTCGAGGGCCAGTTCAACCGCGACGAGAATCTCTACCAGCCCAAGCGCGTCGCGCGAGAGGGCGGCGCCGTATCGATGGTGTTCCGCGACTCCCAGCTGTCCAACGTCATCGGCTTCGACTACCAGCGCATGAGCGCGCTCGACGCCGCGCGCGACCTGATGGGCCGGCTGCGCCGGATCCGCGACGCGCAGGGCGACCGGGATTTCCTCGCCGTGATCGCGCTCGACGGCGAGAACGCGTGGGAGTTCTACCCGCGAGACGGCCACGACTTCCTCAACGCGGTTTACACCGAGCTCGAATCGAGCTCCGACATCGTCACCACCACCGTCTCCGACTTCCTGGCCGAGCACCCGCCGCAGCAGCTGCTGCACCACCTCCACACGGGCAGCTGGATCGGTGCAAGTCTCGACACCTGGATCGGCGACCCCGAGCACAACGTCGCGTGGGACCTGCTCGCGGAGACGCGCGACTGGCTCGACGCCCAATCTCAGCAGCGGCCCAAAGAATCGCAGCAGGCCGCGCTCGCCTGGCGCGAGATCCTGATCACCGAGGGAAGCGACTGGTTCTGGTGGTTCAGCCGCAAGCACGACTCGGGCATGGATCCCATTTGGGACAACCAGTTCCGCCTTCACCTGCGGAACGTGTACAAGCTGATGGGGGCGCGGGCGCCGGCTCGTCTGTTCCAGCCGATCATCAAGCGCGCACCGGCGCCCGAGCGCGGCGTTCCCTCCGCCGCCATCAGCCCCAGGTCGAAGCACGACCCGGCGTGGGCGTCGGCCGGGTACTTCCTGGTCGGTTCGGGATTCGGCGCGCTGCACCGCCCGGCCGGCGTTGTCGAGCGCGTCTACTACGGCAACGACGAGAAGAACCTCTATTTCCGGATCGACTCGCCGCGCTCAGGACCTGAGCTCGAGCAGCAGAGCATCGAATTCTGGATCTATGTCTCGGGTCCCCCGGCGGTGGACGGAAAGGGTGACCTGCAGCTGCCGCTGGCCAGGTCCGCCGTGGGCGAGCTTGGATTCGAGCCCGCGTACGTAGTGCGGATCACGCCGCGTTCGCAGGGCGGCGGCGTCACGGTGGCGAGGGTGCTCGATGGGCAGACCACCGCAGTGGCGGAGTCGAGCTGGGACGCCGATGATCCATTTGCCGTCGCGATTCCTTTTGCGAAGCTGGCCAAGCACGCGGGCGATGCGATCGAGCTTGGGCTGGTGGTGAGCCGGGAAGGTCGAGACATCGAAGTCGTGCCGCCGTCCGGCGCTCTTGGCATCCGGGTACCCGGTCAGGCGCGCGCGGTCGAGGTGGAGCACGCCAAGCATCTCAAGGTTCTGGTCGCGACCGCGGAGCTCGCGCCTTTCGCGAAGCTGGGCGGAGTCTCCGATGTTGCGGCCTCGCTGTCGAAGGAGCTCCGGCGCATCGGGCACGACGTGCGCGTCGTCCTGCCGCGCTACCGCCAGGTCGACATCGAGAGATTCGGGCTGCGCCCGGTCGCGACCGACATCAAGGTTCCGCTGGGCACCGAAGTCATGCCCGCCACCATTTACGAAAGCCGGCTGAACGAGCTCGTCGTCTACTTCGTCGACTGCCCGGCGCTTTATGACCGCGACGGAATGTTCGGCTTCGGCGATGACGACGCGCGCTCCGTCTACTTCTGCAGGGCGGTGCTGGAGATGATGCCGGCGCTGGACTTCTTTCCTGACGTCGTTCATGTCCACGACTGGTACGGGGCTCTGATCCCGAACATGCTCGACCGCGTCTATGACTCAGAGCCCTACGCCGACATCGCCACCGCGCTGACCATCCACAA
>VBII01000009.1:11642-17178 GCA_005887735.1 Chloroflexota bacterium | reverse complement strand
TTGTTCGGGTAGTAGGCGAGCGATGAGATCTCGAGGTCGTATTTGCGAAGCAGCTGGCGCACCGCCTTCGGGTCGAAGTCGTCGACGTCGATGTGAGACACGCCGGCGTAGCGCCGTCGCTCGCCGCTGCCCGAGGGCCAGCACGCGATCTCGAGCGCCTCGAACCCGTTCTCGTGGGCCCAGCGCGCGACCTGGTCGAGGCTCAGGTCGGGGAAAGCCGCCGTCAGCAGGCCGAGCTTCATCGTGACCTTGATTTGACCGGTCTTGCCACTTCCACCCATCGCCGCTCGCGCGAGCTGTTCGCGACCGCGTCGCATACCAGCATCTCGTCGTGGCCGTCGGCAAAGGTCGGATAGCCCGAGCCGGGCTTCCCCTCCGCGATGGCGCGATAGACCGCCGCGTACAACGCCTTGAAGGTGTCGGCGTATCCCTCGGCATGGCCCCCAGGCAGGCCGGTGGCGGCGCGTCCCTTTGCGTTGAGAATCGCCGGGTCGCGCAGCAGGAGCTCGTTGGGCCGGCCGCGGTGACCGATCCAAAGGTCATCGGGATGCTCCGAGTCCCATGCCGCCGCGGCGCTCGAACCGTCGATCTCCAATGCGAGCGAGTTCTTGCGGCCGGGGCTGATCTGCGAGACGGTCAACGCGCCGCGCGCCCCATCCTCGTAGCGAAGCAGGATCGTGGCGCTGTCTTCGCTGGTGATCTCCCGCGCCACGCTCTTCGCCGCGCGCTCGGTCGCGAACGTCTCCACCGGTCCCGCCGGCTCGTATCGCGTTTTGATGAACGTCGCCAGGTCGGCCATCACCTCTGTGATCCGCTTGCCCACAAGAAACGTCGTGAGGTCCATCCAGTGCGACCCGATGTCGGCCACCGCGCGCAGGTCGCCGCCCAGCTTCGGGTCGAGGCGCCAGTTCCAGTCTGTATCCAGCAGCAGCCAGTCCTGCAGGTAGCGGCCTGAGACGAGGCGGACCTCGCCCAGCCCGCCCTCCTCGATCAGTCCATGCATGTGCTGGCAGATCGGATAGAAACGGAGGTTGAAGTTGACGGCATGCACGCGCCCGCTCTGCTCCGCGAGCTGCAGCAGGTCAGCCGACTCCGCGGCAGTCATGGCCAGAGGCTTCTCGCAGACGACGTGCTTGCGGGCGCGAAGTGCGGCGCTCGCATGTTGGTGATGCAGGTGATTGGGTGAGGTGACATGAACGACGTCCACGCGCGGATCCGCGAGCATCGCCTCGAAGGTCTCATATGCAGGTGGCAGGCCGAGCTCGAGCGAGCGCGCGGCGGCGCGGTCGTGGCTGGAGCCGACGATGCCGTGCACCTGGACTCCGAGACGCCGCAGCGCCTCGACATGTACAACGCCGATGAAACCGGTGCCGACCACGGCGGCCCCGATCTCGTTAAGAGGCCTCAATCTCCATCGAGGTACCAGTTTCGCTGAGCGTTGCCGGTCCGTGTCGCCGGCTCATCGTTCGCGGTGGACCCTCCACCGCACCAAGCCACAGCGTTCGCGATGACGCGCTGAACCTCGGGCTGGTGATACACGGGAAACTCCTGGTCTCCGGGGCCGAAGTAGAAGACGCGCCCAAGGCCGCGGGTGTAGCAGCACCCGCCGCGGAAGACCTCCCCACCCTCGAACGAGCTGATGAAGATGAGGTCGTCTGGCTGGGGGATGTCGAAGAACTCGCCGTACATCTCCTGGTGGGGGATGACGATCGGCTGGGGCAGGCCCGCCGCGATGGGGTGACCGGGGTTCACCGTCCAGATGACCTCCCGCTCGCCACCGGGGTCGGATCGCCAGCGGAGGTTGCAGGTCGTCCCCATCAGGCGCATGAAGATCTTCGACTTGTGGGCTGAGTGGAGGGCGACCATGCCCATCCCGGCGAGGACACGAGCGTGGACCCGGTCTACGACACCGTCATCGACCTGGTCGTGCGCTGCATGGCCCCACCAGGTCAGGACGTCGGTCTCGGCAAGGATCGCATCGGTGAGCCCATGGTCGGGCTCGGCAAGCGTCGCCACTCGGACGCTGACCTTCCCGCCCAGCTCACGGCGAAGGCCGTCGGCGATGGGCGCGTGCATGCCGTCCGGATAGATGCGTTTGACGGATTCCTCGCGCTGTTCGTGAACGTTCTCGTTCCAGATCGTCACTCGCAGCAATCAGTAAGTCCCATCCTGGCTGCGCTTGCGCAGCTGACGGCCGCCCGACATCAGATCGCGGTGGCCAGGCCGGTGGTTTCCCCGGTGCGGTGGATGGTGACCGGCTCGCGGCGAGCGGCCGATTCGACCGCCGCCTCCATCAACGCGACCGTGCCCAGGTTGTGCCGCCCCGAGGTCTCCGGCTCGCGGCCGGCCCTTATCGCGGAGGGCCACCGTGCGCGCTTCACCGCCCCTCGGCCGCACGACGACGCTGTCCTGGGTCACATCGCTGTCGGCGGCGCTCGTCCACGTCACTTCGCCGTTTTCGAACTCCATCCTCCACTCGCCCGCCCATGGGGTGACGGGCGCGGCGCTGATCCAGCTCCCACGATAGCTGGCCACCACGCCGCCTTCGAAGACGATCGAGGCAACCGCGACCGACGGCCCGCTGAACGAAGTCCACTCGGGATTCCAGGCCTCGCAGTAGACGCGTTGCGGCTCGCGGCTCAGGATGAGGCGGAGCAGGTCGAAATGGTGAATCGACATATCGACGAGCAGCGGCTGCTCCTCGAGGTGGTGCCGGCCGCGGCCGTTCGGGCCCGCCGTCGAGTACCGGCGAAAGTCGATTGAGATCTGGTACAGCTTGCCCAGCGCGGACTCGTGGACCATGGTGGCGATCGCTCGCGGAGCGGGGAAGTAGCGGTAGTTCTGGCTCACCATCAGCACGAGTCCCCGCTCCCTCGCCGCATCGACCAGCTGCTCCGCCAGCGCCAGGCTCGGCGCGAATGGCTTCTCGACCAGCACATGGAGGCCGGCCTCGAGCGCCGCCGTCGTCAGCGGGACGTGAGCCGCCAGCGCCGTGGTGTTGAGCACCGCTTCAGGCTGGGTGGCTGCGATGGCTTCCTTCAGCGATTCGAAGCACAGCTCTGGGGCCACCTTCGCCTCTTCGCGCAGCGCGTCGAGGGCGTATGGATCTTTGTCGACATACGCGACAAGCTCGACTTCTTCGATGTGAGGGATGACCTGTCGGGCCCAGTTCCGGCCGTGCGGACCGAGTCCGAGCTGGAGCAAACGAAGCCGAGCCACGGCCGAGAATAATGAAGGAAATGGGGTGGCCCTTGACCTTCCTTAACCCACTAATCGATTCTCTAATTCGCACGTCTGGCGTCAGACACGCGCATGCCAGGGCGTCGAGACGCACGTCTGGCGTCAGAGATGCGGAATGGGAGCGCCTGGGGCGGCGCTGCCGCGGCCGGTCTTAGCCGCTCGAAGCGCGAACGATGAGATGTACGGGCAGGATCACCTTGCTCGGCGCCACCGACCCGGTGGCGATCATGTTGAGCAGCAGCCGCATCGCCTCGGCCCCGGTTTCGTAGAAAGGGACGTGGACCGTCGTCAACGGCGGCGCCGTGTACGGCGCCATCTCCATGTCGTCGCAACCGGCCACAGCGCAGTCTGCGGGTACCTGCTTGTGGAGCCGGCGCAGAGCGCTCAGCACGCCGACCGCCATGGTGTCGCTCTGCGCGAAGACCCCGCCGATGTCGGAACGCCGCTCGAACAGGCGCGTGGTCGCGCCGGCTGCGCCGGCAATCTCCAACCGGCCCTCTTCGACCAGCTCGGTTTCGAACCGCAGGCCCGCGTCTTCGAGCGCTGTTCGGTACCCGCGAAGCCGGCTCTCGGTGACGCGCCTGCCCCGCTTGCCGATCACGGTGGCGATGACGCGACGGCCCCTCTCCACCAGGTGGCGGGTAGCGAGCAGTCCGATCAGCTCGTCGTCGGAACCGACCATCGATACGCCGCCACCCGGCACGTCATACAGGCTCACGACGGGCAGGCTTCGGTCCAGCACATGGGCGAGCGCCTCGTCCTCTTCCATCTGCGGGGCCGCGAGCAGGATGCCGTCGACCCGCCTTTCCATCATCGCGGGGAGCGCATATTCCGTCCCTGACCCCTCCGGCTCGATGCTCGCCATGACCACGCTGTAGCCCTGGCGGCGCGCCTCTTGCTCCGCGCCCACGATGAACCGGCCGATGTTCTGGTCACCGAAGTCGCTCGTGATCACGCCGACGGTCTGCGTCCGCTGCATGACCAGGCTGCGCGCCTGCAGGTTCGGCACGTAGCCCAGGTCGCTCGCCGCCTGGAGGATGCGCGCGCGTGGCCTGCGACACGGAGCCTCCCCCGTTCAAGACCTTGCTCGTCGTCTGGAAGCTGACCCCCGAGCGTGCCGCCACGTCTTTGACCGAAACGTGCCGCGTCGCCCTACGCGCACTCACGCTCCGGGTATTATGCGCGGGAAAGCGAACGTTCGCCTTGGAGGATTGAACGGTCATGGGGCCCAGACCTGAGTATCCCCGGCCGGCACTCCGGCGGGCGGAATGGCTCTCCCTGAACGGGGAGTGGGAGTTCGGCGCCGGGCCGAACCCGACCTTCGGCCGCAGCATCGTGGTTCCGTTCTGCGCCGAGTCCGCGCTGTCGGGCATCGGCGAGCTGCCCGGCGACGTGGTCTGGTACAGACGCCGGTTCGATGCACCGGCGGCCGAGTCGGTCGTCCTGCATTTCGGGGCGGTCGATTACCGGGCGACCGTGTGGGTCAACGACATCGAGGTCGCCCGTCATGAGGGCGGCCACACGCCTTTCAGCGCTGAAATCACGGCGGCCTTGCGCGAGCGCGACAACGTGCTGGTGGTCAGGGCCGAGGACCCGCTCGCCGACCGGTCGATCCCGCGCGGCAAGCAATACTGGAAGCCAGTCCCCGAGTCGATCTTCTACACGCCGACGACCGGCATCTGGCAGACCGTGTGGCTGGAGCCGCTGCCGGCGCATCACATACGCGGGCTGCGGACCAGACCAGACCTCGAGTCCGGCGCGGTCGATGTCGAGGTCGACGCGGATGGCAAGGTCGAGCTCATCGCGACGGTGGGGGGGCAGGTCGCCGGGAGGTGGTCGGGAAACGACCGCCGGGGCCGGATGCGGCTCGAGCATGTCGTGCCGTGGCACCCAGACTCGCCGGTGCTCTACGACCTCGAGACAAGGCTGATCGACCAGGAAGGCAGAACCGTGGATCGCCTCGACAGCTATTTCGGGCTGCGCAAGGTGGAGACCAGCAACGGCCGGTTCTACCTGAACGGCAAACGTTTCATCCAGAGGCTGGTCCTGGACCAGGGCTACTTTCCGGGTGGTCTGCTGACCGCGCCGAGCGACGATGCCCTCCGGGCCGACATCGAGCTCGCGCGATCGCTTGGGTTCAACGGCGCGCGCAAGCACCAGAAGGTCGAGGATCCGCGCTGGCTCTACTGGGCGGACCGCCTGGGATTCCTGTGCTGGTCGGAGATGCCGAGCTTCCACGAGCACTCGGCCCAGGCGGAGCGCAGGCTGATCGCCGAATGGACCGATGTCGTGCGCG
>VBII01000009.1:0-11480 GCA_005887735.1 Chloroflexota bacterium | reverse complement strand
GACCGACGTGTGTACGTTGCACGACTACTCGGCGCCCGCTGCCCTTGCCAGGAACTATCGGACCGTCGACGCCGCTCTCGAGGCGCGTGCTGCCGACCATGCTCCGTACGACCCGGGTTTTGGCTATCGCGGCGAGCCGGTGCTCGTGACGGAGTTCGGAGGGCTCCGGCTCTCGGGCTCCGGCGGGTGGGGCTATTCCGACGCGCGAGACCCCGACCAATTTCTGAGCATCTATGCGGGCTTGATCGACGGCTTGATGCAACCAGGTCCCGTCGAGGGTTTCTGCTACACGCAGCTGACCGACGTCGAGCAGGAGACCAACGGTCTCCTGACCTTCGACCGCATCCCGAAGGTCGATCCAGGCCTCGTCCGGGTTGCGACTCAAACACCAAAGGCGGACTCCAAAAATCACCCTTGACACTGCGCCCGTGAGCGCATACGATCGCCCCTAAACCGCTTTACTAAAGCGGTTTTACAGACGGGGGAGATCGTGCTCATGGCAGGAGCCTGGCTGGGTGTCCCGGGTCACCATCTCTGACGTGGCGACGGCGGCCGGCGTGTCCAAGACCGCCGTTTCGTTCGCCTTCAACAACCCCGAGCGGTTGGGCCACGCTACGCTGGAGCGCGTGCTGGGCGTCGCCGAGGACCTCGGCTACACGCCGCATCCCGCCGCGCGGGCCCTGTCGATGCGGCGCAGCGGGACGATCGGAGTCCTCATCCCGCAGCGCCTTTCGACTGTCTTCGCCAACCCGTTCGTCAGCGAGCTCATCCAGGGACTTGGCGAGCAGTGCGAGGAGCACGATCTGACCCTCTTGCTCGTGCCGCCTCTAGACGGCTCGCTCGAAGGCGCGATCCGACAGGCTTCAGTGGACGGGTTCATCAGCATCGGCCTGTCTCCCAACGATCGAGCCCTGGAGGTCCTCGATCGCATCGGCATCCCGACCGTGCTCGTGGATTCCGACGGTTCGCCTGGCCATCCCGCGATCAACATCGACGACGAGGGCGGCGCCCATGAGGCGGCTCGGCACCTGCTGCAGCTCGGCCACCGGCAGGTCGCCATCCTCGTCTTGCCGCCCGCGCGAGAACAGGTGAACAGCACCCCCACCGCGACGAGGCGGCTCGCCGGCTATCGCAGGGCGCTCGACGGCGCGGGCGCCCCAGAACCTGTGGCCGTGGTGGCCGGCATCTCGGTAGCGGCAGGCGCGCGAGCGTTTGAGTCGCTGCCCAAGGGCAAACGACGGCCGACTGCGGTACTCGCCATGAGCGACATGGCCGCCATCGGCGTCATGTCTGCCGCCCAGGCCTCTGGCCTGCGGGTGCCGGAGGATCTTTCGGTGGTCGGCTTCGACGACGTGCCTGCGTCAGCATGGACCAATCCGCCGTTGACGACCGTGCGCCAGCCGATCGTCGAGAAGGGCCGGCTCGCGGCTCGACTCCTGATTCAGCGGATGAAAGGGGCGACGGTGGAGTCTCCGCCGCCGCTCAGCACCAGCCTTGTGGTACGCAAGTCAACCTCGAGACTCATAAACTCGGATTTGCGAAATAAGGGGAGGTAAATAGAATTGTCCTCTGAAGGGGCGAACGTGGCACTCGGGTGTAAGGGGAATAAGTAAAAGATGGCATCGGTAACTTACGACCACGTCGTCAAGCGATACACGGCGGATCTCACCGTCGTGAAGGACTTCAACGTCGAGATCCAGGACAAAGAGTTCATGGTCCTGGTCGGTCCTTCCGGCTGCGGCAAGTCGACCGCGCTACGCATGCTCGCCGGGCTGGAGCAGATCAGCGAGGGACGGATCCTCATCGGCGACCGGGTGGTGAACAACATCGCTGCCAAAGACCGCGACATCGCCATGGTTTTCCAGTCCTACGCCCTGTACCCGCACATGTCGGTCTACGACAACATGGCGTTCCCGCTGCAGATGCAGCACATGAAGAAGGCCGAGATCGACAAGCGCGTGCGCAACGCGTCCCGCATCCTGGGCCTTGACAACTTCCTGAAGCGCAAGCCGCGAGCCCTGTCCGGCGGCCAGCGCCAGCGCGTGGCCCTCGGCCGCGCCATCGTGCGCAGCCCGAAGGTGTTCTTGCTCGACGAACCTCTGTCCAACCTGGACGCAAAGCTCCGCGGCCAGACCCGGGTCGAGCTGCAGAAGCTGCACCGCGACCTCCAAACGACCTTCATCTACGTCACGCATGACCAGGTCGAGGCGATGACGATGGGTGACCGGATCGCGATCATGAATGCCGGAATCCTGCAGCAGGTCGGCACGCCTGGCGAGATCTACGACCACCCTGCGAACCTGTTCGTCGCCGGCTTCATCGGGACGCCGACCATGAACTTCATTCCGGCCACGATCAGCAACGGCTCGGCCAAGGCGTCCGGTTTCGAGGTCAAGATGCCCAAGGCGGTGAGCGCCTCCAAAGGCACTCTGGGCTTCCGACCGGAGGCGGTCACGGACCGCGTGGCCGATGGCGCGCCGACGCTGGACATGAAGGTGGACGTGGTGGAGAGGCTCGGTTCCGACCAGTATCTCTACGGGTCCTTCTTCGACGCCGAGAGCGAGCAGGCGCTTCTTTAGTCCGACCGTTAGTCCGATCGTTCGGTAGTCCGGGGACGCTGCATGGGCGTTGAGCGCATCCGCGCGATCCAGGACTTCGATTCCGCCCGCGCGCGGGCCTTTCGGCGCAGCCTACTCACGATCCTGACCGGCCGTGCCCAGCGACTCCGCTCGCTGGAGCCCTTGCTCCGTGCGGCGGGACTCGAAGGCCGTTCGTTTGGCGGCGTGCAGGAGATCCCGATCGATCGCATCGTCGGGTCGGTGGCGCCTGAGGTGAAGACCGGCGACTTCGACCCAGGGTTTCTCCCCATCAACCGGCGCATGCGCGAGCGCTGGACGCGCATCTACCAGGCGATGGTGGAGGGGGATGAGCTGCCGCCGATAGACGTCTACAAGGTGGACGACAACTACTACGTGATCGACGGCCACCATCGCGTCTCGGTGGCGCGAAACCTGGGCCGCCCGATGATCAACGCCCGGGTGATCAACATCAAGACTCGGGCTCCTTTCGGCGCCGAGATCGATGCCGAGGCATTGCTCAAAGCCGCCGAGTACGCGACCTTTCTGGAGGTCACACAGCTCCACCGCACCCGGCCGGAGGCCCGGCTGGAATGCAGCCGGCTCGGGCGCTACGACGAGATCATGAAGCACATCATCGGCCACCGTTACTTCCTGTCCCTCGAGCAGCACCGCGACGTGCCGCTGCAGGAGGCGGCAGCCAGCTGGTACGACCACGTCTATCACCCCATCGCCGAAGCCATTCGGCGCCACAAGGTGCTCGAGCAGCTGCCCGACTGGACCGAGGCCGACCTCTATGTGGAGGTCACTCGCCGCTGGATGGCGCTGAGCGAGGAGGGTGAGCCTGCCGGGCCAGACCCCGCCATCCAGGCCCTGCTCGCCGCGCACGCCAAGACATGGTGGCGCCGGCGGCGCAAGATCCGCCTCGCGTGATCGGCATCATCTTCGGGCCACCGGGCAGCGGCAAAGGCACCCAGGCGGCCAGGATCGAAAAGGACTTCCACCTCAAGCATCTGTCGACCGGCGACATCCTTCGCGCCGAGGTGGCGAAGGGAACGCCGATCGGCCGGGAAGCCGGGCGGATCATGGCCGCCGGCGACCTCGTCCCGGACGAGCTGATCGTCGACATCGTGCGGAGCCGGCTGCCCGAAGCGGAGACCGGCGCCGGCGTGCTGCTCGACGGCTTTCCGCGCACCCTGCGCCAGGCCCAGGCGCTGGACGCGATGCTGGCCGGCGAGGGCCACCGGGTCGACCGCGTCCTGGCGCTGGACGTGCCGGAGAAGGACCTCGTCGAGCGCCTCCTGCACCGGGCGGCGGTCGAGGGACGGGCCGACGACACCCGCGAGGCGATCACGGAGCGGATGCATGAGTACCACAAGCTCACCGAGGCGGTGCTCGACCACTACCGGAAGCAGGGCGTGCCCGTTGAGATCGTCAGCGGGATGGGCTCTCCGGACGAGGTATTCGATCGCATACGCCGGGTCATCGGCATAAGCTCTCGGTTGGGGAAAGGTGGCAAGGAAGGCAAGCGAGGCTGACTTAGGCCAAGCGATCAGCCCCTCGGTCAACGGGGACGGCACAGGGCCGTCGCTCGAACCCGAGGCGCAGCCCTCGGCACAGCGGGTCTCCAGCCCGTTCCCGCCCATCGCCGAGTACGCCTTCCTGTCGGACTGCGAGGTCAACTGCCTGATCGCGCCCAGCGGACGGGTGGAGTGGATGTGCCTGCCGCGTCCCGACAGCCCGAGCGTTTTCGCCGCCATCCTCGACCGCGCCGCCGGCAGCTTCCGCTTCGGCCCCTCCGGCGTCCAGGTGCCGGCCGGGCGTCGCTACCTGCCGGGGACGCTCGTGCTCGAGACGACGTGGCGCACGCGAACGGGTTGGCTCATCGTCCGCGACGCGATGTGCATCGGGCCCTGGTACCACAGCCAGCGGCGCTCGGGGACCTATCGCCGGCCGCCGTCCGACAGCGAGGCCGAGCACATCCTGCTGCGCACCGCGCGCTGCGTGGTCGGGAGCGTCGAGCTGAGCCTGGACTGCCAGCCTGTCTTCGACTACGGCCAGACGGCCGCGAAGTGGGATTACGCGGGGCAGGGTTATAACGAAGCGGTCGCGAGCGGGGGCCAGGACGAGGTCCCGGTTCGGCTCGTCACCGACCTCCGCGTGGGTTTTGAAGGCCCCGGCGCGCACGCGACCAAGACGTTGCGCCAGGGCGAGCGCGCGTACGCGGCGCTCGTGTGGCCCCGATCGCGGCACTCGACCGGCAAGGAGTACTGGGCTGAGCACCCGGCGCCGCCGACCGCCGAAGAGGCATTTCAGCGTGTCGAGCGCACGGCGGATTTCTGGCGCGAATGGATCAACCGCGGCGAGTTTCCGGAGCATCCCTGGCAGAGCTTCTTGCAGCGCAGCGCGCTGACCCTCAAAGGGCTTACCTACAGCCCGACAGGCGCGCTTCTCGCCGCGCCCACGACCTCGCTGCCGGAGACGATCGGCGGGGAGCGCAACTGGGACTACCGGTACACATGGATCCGCGACGGCACTTTCATGCTGTGGGGCCTCTACACGCTCGGATTCGCACGCGAGGCGAACGACTTCTTCTATTTCATCGCCGACGTCGCGACCGGAAAGAAGGACCTTCAGATCATGTATGGGATCGGCGGCGAGCACGACCTGACGGAGAAGACGATCGACCATCTCAGCGGCTACGAGGGGTCGCAGCCCGTGCGCGTCGGCAACGCCGCGTATCAGCAGGTCCAGCACGACGTCTGGGGCGCGGTGCTCGATTCGGTATACCTGCACACGAAGTCGCGCGACTTCCTGCCCGAGGTGGTATGGCCGATTCTCAAGCGAGCCGTCGAATCGGCGATCGAGAACTGGCAGAAGCCGGACCGCGGCATCTGGGAGGTTCGGGGTGAGCCGCAGCACTTTGTGTCTTCCAAGCTCATGTGCTGGGTCGCGTGCGACCGTGGCGCGCGGCTCGCGGAGATGCACGGCGATACGGACCTGGCCAAGGCCTGGCAGGCGAAGGCGGACGAGATCAAGGCTGAGATCTGCGTCCGCGGCGTCGACGAGCGGGGTGTCTTCGTCCAGCACTACGGAGCCAGAACCCTCGATGCGTCGGTGCTGCTGATCCCGCTTGTCCGCTTCCTGCCGCCCGAAGACGATCGGGTCCGAGCCACGGTGCTGGCGATCGCCGAAGAGCTCACGGTCGATGGCATGGTGCTTCGCTACCGCACCGCGGAAACCGACGACGGCCTCCGTGGCGAAGAGGGCACATTCACGATCTGCTCGTTCTGGCTCGTCTCCGCGCTGTGTGAGATCGGCGAGCTCGATCGTGCTCGCGAGCTGTGCGAGAAGCTGCTGTCCTACGCCAGCCCGCTGCAGCTCTACGCGGAGGAGATCGACCCTCGCAGCGGCCGGCACCTCGGGAACTTCCCTCAGGCGTTCTCGCACCTGGCGCTGATCAACGCCGTGATGCACGTGATCCAGGCGGAGCAGGTGATCACGAGCAAGTTCAGCGTGGCGCTGCCCTCGCCCCAGCCTTAAATGGGGGCGCAGCGCACCAGGCTCAGGCACGCGACCTGCACCGGGATGGCCAGGGATAGCGCCTCCACACCGGTGCCGACCAGCTTCGCCGATGCCACCGCGACCACCTCGCCTCGCGAGTCGATCACGGGGCCGCCGCTGTTGCCCGGGCTGATCGGGGCCGAGAACTGGACGTAGTCGCTGCCGTCGAGGCTGCGGAAGCCGGAGACGACGCCCAGCGTCACGGTTCCATCGAGACCGAGCGGGGATCCTATCGCCATGACCGGGGTGCCGAGCTTCGGTCGCACCGACGCCGTGGCGAGCGCAGGCAGGCGCTCGGAAACATGGATCACCGCGAGGTCATCGTTGCTGTCCACGCGCACGATGGTGCCTTTTAACGTTCGGTCCTCCTGGCGCACGTCAACCGACACATCGCCCGCCGACCATGCGCCGGTGATCACGTGAAAGTTGGTCACGAGCTCAGAACCGCTCGCGTCGCTGTGGACGACCCACCCCGAGCCGGTGGCATCGCCCGCTTCGATCTTCGCGACCGAAGGCTCGACTCGCGCGGCGACCGAAGACCAGTCGGCCTGGGAGATGGATTTGTTTTCAAGCGCCGAAACACGACCCTGGAGCTGGGTGATGGTGTGGCGCTGCGAGCTGATCTCGGCCCGCAGCGATGTGTCCACCTGCCAGGAGAGAATGGCGGCGGCGACGGTCATAAGGACCGCCGCCGCAATCACTGGGATCCGCAATTACTTGAGCCCGGTGCCGAGGGCTGTCTCCGCTTTTGCCATGTTGAGCATCGCGGCGTCGACCTTGGTTCCGCCTTCGTCGATCTTGGAGAGGTCGCCGTTGTCCATCCCGGTGATCAGCTCCTGGTCACCTGCGATGGCCGCGCTCAACGCGTCGCCTAGGCTGCTGTCGCTTGCGCTGACATACGACGGAACGTTGGCCGCCTTGCGGTCGGTCTGAAACGCCTGCATGTCGGTCATGAACTGCTGTGCGACGGTGCGACAGGCGCTGTACCCGCTGCATGCGATGGTGTTCTCGTAGTCCGTAAGGATCTTGCCTTCGTCGGTCACGTAAACGGCGACGTAGTCGGCCGTCACCTTGCGTGAGGCCGCATCGGACTGCGCTGCGGTGAGCTGGCCCTGCGTCGAGGTGAGAGTGGTCGTGGTCGCGACGAGCTGGGCGTGCAATGAGTTCCGCTGCTGGAGCGTGGTGTAGAAGAAGTACCCAAGCGTGCCCGAGAGGATGATGCCGACCGACGCGAGGGCCGCCGGCACGACCCATGCCGGTCGCGGGCGGCGCGGCGGAGCGATGGGCGTTTCGGCTGCCGGGGCTTCGATCGCAGGCGCGTGCGCGGCAGCGATCGCCTCCAGGTGGCCGTTGCCGGCAGCGACCGGCGGGTCAGGGACCGGCAGGACCACGATTGCGTCGACTTCCGGGTTGATGGCCATGGGGACCTTCCTCCTTGAACACGATGTGGGCGTCAACGGAGCGAAGGGTTGCCTCAATGCAGTCTCAGTCGCAGTCTCAGCGCGGTGTCGAAATCCGTCTCAAAAACCGCTCGGGCGCGGGTTATGGTTTGGCCGGGTGGGATTGTGAAGTACCTGCGCAAGCTCGTGGAGGAACCGCGAGCGGTCGATTCGGTGGCGGTCGTCCTGTCGGCCTGGTTCCTGCTGGGCGCCTATGTCGTCGCGTACGCCTACGTGCACGACCCGAACGAAGTGCTCGAGACGACAGCCCGGACCGGCAGCACCATCGTGACCGCGGCCTGGTCGGTCCTGACCCTGTACCTGTTCGCGGGCTTCGCCGTCGGATTGAGAGCCGGCCGGGCGTGGAATCGCGCTCTCCCGGATGGCCAAACCGGCACATTCGCGGCCGCGCTCATCTTCGGCTCGGCCTGGATCGTCGACGACGCGTTCTGGTCCCCGGCGTTCGGCACCGGCGGGGTCGGGCTGGAGACCCTGTTCACTCCGCCGCACCTCATCGAGATGACCGCCGCGGCGGTGATCGTCAGCGGCCCGCTGCGCGCGGCGGCGCGCCGGGGCGAGATCGCGGCCAGCCCGGTCGCCCTGACGTCGGCTGCCCTGCTGCTGTCGGTGTTCACGTTCGCGACCCAGTTCGCGCATCCGCTCATCGATCCATGGCCCGCCGCCGACTATCAGTTCCTGCACTCGGCCCCGCGCTGGCTGGGGGAGAACATGGGCATGGCGGCGCTGCTCGCTCAGACCGCGATCCTGGCCGGGACCGGGCTCCTGCTCAACAGCGGTTTCAAGCTGCGGCCGGGATCCCTGACCTTCGTCTTCGCACTGAACGGCATCCTCGTCACGATCACCAAGGGGAACTTCTACCTGCTGCCGGTGCCGATCGCCGCAGGCATCGCCGCCGATGCCTGGGTCGCTTGGACGGCGCGCCGACCGGGCCGCCCGTCGGCGTCGCTGTGCGCTGTGATCGGAGCCGCGTATGCGATCGCGTACATGGCCGACATCGCAGTGCATCCTGCGGGCAGCTCCTGGGGCCCCTCGTTGTGGGCGGGCGCGATCATCGCCGCGACACTTCTCAGCTGGTTGCTGGGCCGCGTGCTCCGTGCCGGCCTGCCGGCGGCGGTGATCGCGCCCTATCCGATGTTCATGGGCGAGCCCGAGCCCGAGCGCTGGACGCTCGACCCGGACAGCACCGCGCGTGAGCAGCTCGTGCGAGCCGCGCTGGACGACCTGGGGACGCCGGAAGCGCTGGGCAGAAGCCCGCTGGCTCAGATGCCGGTGGTCGCAAAAGGACAATCGGCCGCGGTCGAGCTCCGCGCCCTGCTCATCGATGTCATCGGCGAGCTCGCGTCGTCGACCTCACCGCGAGACGCGGAGGCCGGCCACCTGTTACTGGACTACTACGTGAAGAGGGCAGGCAGCCATGAGGTGATCATGGAGCGGCTGCACATGTCGAGGCCGACCTACTACCGCCGGCTGCACCACGGCTTCGAGCTGGTGGCCAGCAGGCTCGACCAGATCAGCGTCATCAACCGAGCTCTTTGAGCTCGTCGAGCTGGCGCTCGACGTCCGCGTCGGCGCCGAGCGTCTGAAAACGCGCGTCGAGCGCGTCTGACCCCGCGGCGAAGCTGATCGCGTCGAGGTCGCCATCGCGCACGAGCCGATCGATCGCGGTCGCGCGCGCCTGCATCTCTTCCGTTGTCTGCTCGGCGCGGTGCAGGGCGGCGGTCAGGTCGGCGAAATCCTGCGACACGCCTGTCATCGCCTCATTGATGCGCACCTGCGCCTCCGCGGCGCTGAAACGGGCTTTGATCACCTCCTGCCGGGCGGCGAAGGCTTCGATCTGCCCGGTCAGCCGCTGCTCGATCACGGCGAGCGCCGACTCTTCCCTCTCGACCTCGGCCATCTGTCGCTCGAGCGTCTCGAGCTCCTTCATCACGAACTGGCGGCGCTGCAGCGAAAGCCGAGCCATCTCTTCGTGCCCCGACTTGAGCTCCAGCCGGGCCTGTTCCTCCATGGCAGGCAGCTTCTGGCGCACCCCTTCGGCGGCCGCGCGCAAACGATGCTTGGCCGCGGTTACCTCTCGGCCGGCTTTGACCACCTCGTTCAGCAGCGCGCGCTCTCTCTGGTGAGACGTGAGCGGGGTCACCCTCGGGTCGGGTGCCGGTGCCAGCGCGACACCGGCGCCCTTCTTGAGCAAGCTGCCGACCCGGCCCAGCAATTGCTTCACGCGGCGGCCCGATTCTTGGAGGCCCGGGCAAGCCGGTCGCGCTGGATGCGGAAGTAGTAGTTGCCGAGAAAGCCCATGGCCGCGATGACGATCAGGCGCATGACCAGCAACTTGAAATCGTTCCCGAGGCCGAGGTGCACGGTGCCAGTGAGAAAACATGCCGCCGTATAGGCCACCATCGCCAGGCCCGTGTATGCGGCTTCGACCTGGCGTGTGAAGACGAGCGCAAAAGCGAACACGACCGGGAAGTACAGGACGAAGAACTGGTTGTCGAGTCCGTGCGAACCGGGCCACAGCACGATGATGGCCGTGATCAGGATCAGGTCGACGACGCTCGCCACCACGACCGCGGTCCGGTTGAGCGGGCTCCCCATCACGTAGCGGCCGTGCAGGAAGAAGTTGACCGCCATCAGGACAAGGAAGAACGGCATGGTGCGGGTCAGGAGGCTGACGTCGGTCGACGTCCACAGCACGAGCACGATGCCCGCGACGATGACGCTCCAGCGTGCCCACAGGATCACTGTTTGACCGAAGAACAGGTCCTCTTGCTCCGCCTGTTTTGCAGTGCGGACCTCACGCATGTTGGTCGACATCTCCATTGCCTCCTATGCCACCGGCACTGCCGGCTTGGCTGCTTGCGGGACTGAGGACTCCTGCTCGACCTCGTCGAGATGCTCGTCGTGGATGCGGATCGCGTCGGCCCGCCGGTTCGATTCGCTGCGGGCGAACAGGTTGCCGCAGACCGCGATGGCGGCGATCATCAAGAGCCGGGTGAACACGGCGGGGTATGCGTCGCCGGGCGCCGTGGCCAGGCAGATGATTCCGTAGATCCCAATCACGATCGCCGTATAGCCGGCGGTCATCCAGGTCGGGAACGCGACCGAGATTCCGACGATGGCGGCGAAGTAGAAGATGAACACCGGCGACGGATAGCCGCCCTGGACCAGTACGAGGGCGGTGATGACCGCGATGTCGGCAGCGCTCGCTCCGTAGACGACGTTGTCGAGCGCGGGGTGTCCGCGCAAAAGCTGGACGTGCAGGTAGAAGTTGCCGAAGGCGAGCGCGATGATCGCCGCCAGCTGGATCTGCAGCGTCGTCAGGCTCTGGGGGCTCCAGAACGAGAGCAGCAAGCCTGTGCCGATCAAGATCCAGCGCGCCCAGACGAGCACGGTCTGACCGTGCGCGAGGTCTTCGGAGCGGACGGTGCCGGCAAAGGAGCTAAGCCCACGCTCGGGCGCCGGCTCGGTCTTCGGAGGTCGCGGTGCCGCAGCCGACGGCGCTGCCACGGGTTTCCACTCCTGCGCCATCCCGTCCCAGTACCACTTCCCGTCAGGCGAGACCAGATGCTTCCCCTGCGGGTGCCCTTGCGTCGAGCTCATGGCTTCGTCTCCTTGGCCGGCTCCGCGCCGGCAACTTCGGTCTTGATCCTCGCAAGCTCCTCGTCGATCTCCCTGGCGACCGTGAGGTGAAGGAGCTCGGCTTCGAGGAAGTCGCCGCCCCCGATCGGCGGAAACGAGCCGAGGTCCACCAGCGAGTCGATCGCCCTGGCCCTTGCTTGCAGCCGGTCGGCTCTTTCCTCGGCGCGCCCGACGGCCATGCTGAGCTCGGCCAGCTCACCCGAAACGCCGGCGAGCGACTCCTTCAGCCGGACCTCCGCCT
>VBII01000343.1 GCA_005887735.1 Chloroflexota bacterium | reverse complement strand
CGAGCAGCGCAGCGAGCGCATCAAGCATGCGTGAGCGAGCAGCGCAGACGCTGAACCCGGAGATGGGCCGCATGGGCGCCGAAGATCCGTCGACGGCTTCCTGACCTAGCCTCCAGGTCTGCGGCGCTCGCCGCGGGCCTTATTGCGTCTGCATGGAAGAAGAAAAGAGAGAGGTCCTGATCGTCGGGCTCGGCAACCCCGAGTCAGAGTTTGCCGACACGCGGCACAACCTCGGGTTTGCGTGCGTCCGCGAGCTCGCGCGCAGGATCGGCACCCCGATCGAGAAGAAACGCTGGCAGTCGCTGGTCGGAAGGTCGGAAGCGCGCGGCGTCTGGTTCGTCCTGCCCCAGACGTACATGAACCTCTCCGGCCAGGCGGTGGCGAAGGCGCTGAAAGACACCGGCCTGACGCCGCAGCAAGCGTGGGTCGTCTACGACGAGCTGGACCTGCCGATGTGCCGCATGAGGATCCGGCGCGGCGGGTCCGGCGCGGGGCACAACGGCGTGCTGTCCATCATCAGCTCCCTCGGAACGGACGACTTCACGCGCTTCCGGGTCGGCATAGGCAAACCGGCGCGCAAGGGCTCGACCTCGGGCGTGCACTACGTGCTGGGCCGTTTCACCAAAGCCGAGGCTGAGCGCGTGCCCAAGGTCGTCAGCGGCGTGGCGGACGCGCTGGAGCTGGCGCTCGAGGCAGGGATCGAGCGCGCGATGGACCGCTACAACCGCCCCGGGGCGCTCGGCTGCGAGGAATTGCCTTGAGGCTCTGGCAGGCCATGATCGGCGCGTCGCCGCGGCTCGAAGGGTGGGTTGCGCGAGGTTCGTCCGAGGTGCACGTGGCAAGACTCCCACGCCCCGCGTGGCCGATCGTCGCCGGCGCGGTGGTCCGAGCCTCCGTGGAGCGGGGCAAGCCAGTCCTGGTCCTCGTCCAAAATCCAGAACGATTCGCCGAGGACCTGCGGATGTGGCTTGCCGGCAACCCCAAGACGTACGTGTTCGGCGAGATCGGTGTGTCGTTTCTGGACCGGCCACCCGCCTTCGACGAGGCGGTCAACCGCCGCCTCGAAGCGTTGACGGCACTCGCGGACGCGAACCACGAGCCCATCGTGGTCGTCTCCTCCCGCCGCGCCGTCACGCGGCAGACGATCTCGCGCGACGATCTCGTCGGGAGCACGGTGGTCCTGAAGCCAGGACAGGGACCCGACCCGGTCACGGTCGCGGGGCGGCTCGTCGAGCTCGGCTACACGCGCGAGGCGCTGGTCGAGGAGCGCGGACAGTTTTCGCTTCGCGGCGGAATCCTCGACGTGTTCGGGTCCGCTGAGGACGCGCCGGTCAGGGCCGAGTGGTCGGGCGACCTGGTGGACACGCTGCGCCTGTTCGACCCGGAGAACCAGCGCTCCGTGATGGCGATCGAAGAGGCGGTCGTCCGCACCGGTCGCGAGCTGCTGATCGGACCCGAGCGCGGCCGCGCGGCGGTCGAACGCCTGCGCAAGACGGTCTCGCTGAGAGAGCTCCGCGGAGATGTCCGCTCGGAGTGGGAGGACGACCTTGGCCGGTTGGCGGAGGGAGCGGCCTTCGCCGGGGTGGAGTTCTATGCGGCGTACCTGGATCCCTCCCGGTCGTCGCTGTTCGACCACCTGCCCGAAGGCGCGGTGGTGGTGGACTTCGATCCAGGCCGCCAGCTGGCGGAAGCACGGACGGTCCTTGATGAGACCGCGATGCTGGCGGCGGCTGAATCCGGAGGTGGCGAGCTCCCGCGCGAGTTCACCCTGCCGACCGTGCATCGGCTCGAGGGGATTGGAGCGAGACCGCGGCTCGTCCTGACCTCGGGCGAAGGCGCGCCTGAAGCCCTCGACCTGGGCTGGTTCGAGGGTGAGCCCGTGGTCGGCCAGCCGCGAGCCCTGGCAGGCTTCGCGGGTCGAAGCGATGGCGCGGACATCGTCTTCGCCACCGAGCAGGACGAGCGGCTGCGAGCGCTGCTGGACGAAGCCGGCGTCAAGGCCGCCCTTCGGGAAATCGACCTCGACCTCGACCTCGAGCTGGAGCCTGCGCTCCGGCACGCCTCGGTCGATCTCGCCGCGGGCTGCGCCCAACCGGCGATCGGTTTCCACCTGGCCACCGACGCCGAGCTGTTTGGCCGCGTCCGCCGTCCATCGCGTGGCGGGCGGGGCGCGCGCACGCGTGCCGAGGACCTCACCCGCGAGTTCACGCTGGACTTTGCGCCGGATGAGCTGGTGGTCCACGTCGACCACGGAATCGCGCGCTTCAAGGGGATGCGTCTGATCGAGTCCGACGGCGCCCACCGCGAGTACCTCGAGCTCGAGTACGCCGAAGGCGACCGCCTGTTCGTGCCGGTCGAAAACCTCGACCGGGTGCAGAAGTACCTGGGCGGGGCCGAGGGGACTCCCGCGCTCCACCGGCTCGGAACCTCCGATTGGACGCGCGCCCGGGGACGCGCCCGCAAGGTCGTCCAGGACGTGGCGGAGGACCTGCTGAAGATCTATTCGATGCGCGAGGCGCGTCCGGGCATCGCGTTCGCCCCCGACACCGCATGGCAGCAGGAGCTCGAGTCTTCCTTTCCTTATGAAGAGACGCCGGACCAGGTGGCCGCGCTGGCCGAGATCAAGGCCGACATGGAGTCGGACCGTCCGATGGACAGGCTGCTGTGCGGCGATGTCGGCTTCGGCAAGACCGAGCTCGCGCTGCGTGCCGCCTTCAAAGCCGCCATGAGCGGCAAGCAGGTGGCTCTGCTCGCGCCCACCACCGTCCTGGCGCAGCAGCACTTCCACGTGTTCCGCGAGCGGCTGAAGAACTTTCCGGTCGTGGTCGAGATGCTGTCGCGATTCGTCGATGACGAGACGCAGGCCCGCACTGTCGAAGGGTTGAAGAGCGGGCATGTCGACATCGTGGTCGGCACGCATCGCCTGCTCCAGCGCGATGTCCGTTTCAAGCGGCTCGGCCTGCTTGTCGTCGACGAGGAGCACCGCTTCGGAGTGATGCAGAAGGAGCGGCTGAAGAAGCTGCGGACGCAGCTCGACGTGCTCTCACTCTCTGCGACGCCGATCCCGCGCACGCTGCACATGGCGGTCGGAGGGATTCGCGACATGAGCG
>VBII01000342.1 GCA_005887735.1 Chloroflexota bacterium | reverse complement strand
AGGATCGGCGTTGCTCGCCCGCCCATGATCCCGATCGCCTGGCTCAGCAAGATCACGCCCCCGCCGGCCATGTTGAACACGCCGGGATGGGCGCCCACCACGGACCGGATGATGGCCTCGGCCGCGTCATCTTCGTGAAGCAGCTGAAGGCGCGGGTCGTAGCCGGCGAAGGTGGGAACGATCGGGAGCGAAAGGTAGCGCGCAAGGGTCGTGTCCTCGCTTACCCGGTAGCCCAACCGCAGCACCGTCACGTCGCAGGCCTCATTGCGCAGGGCGAACTCGCTGACCAGCTGCTCCATCTCGAGGAGGTCGCGCGTCACACCGGAGGCGACCCGATCCCAGTTGGCCATGTCCTCTGAAAAGAAGGACGGATCGTGCGGTCCCGCGCCGTAGACAGCCTGGCTCGACTTGACGACCAGCTTGCGGACGGGGCTCGACGGCGAAGCGCACCCGACCAGGAGGTTCATCGTGCCGATGACGTCGGTCTCGTGAATCGACCGCTCGTCGTGCGGCGAATCGACCATCACCGCGAGATGCACCACGGTATCGATATCCAGCTGGCGGACGAGTTTGCCGATGACCGAGAGGCGAGTGTCGGCGTGCACGAAGTCCATCTCCTCAAGCGCGCTCACGGGATCGGCCACATCGCACCCGAACAGGTGAGGCACCTGCGGGGCGAGGCGTCGCGCCACCTCTGCGCCGAGGGGATTGGACACACCGGTCACGAGAACGCGATTGGGAGTCACCTGACTCCCCAATCTAATGGAGTGGAGCTGTAGCCCGGATTTACTCCGGGCGTCCTAGGCTGAACAACTTCGACTGACGGTTAGCCTCTATGCCAAAGGGGGGTCGCGCCTTTTATGGATAAATGCCTCGGACCGTCGTCGCGTTGGCAACGCGCTGGACGGCGAGCGCGTACGCCGCGGCGCGCATGTCGATGCGCTTGTTCACCGATGTGTGCAGGATCTCGTAAAACGCCCGCGTGATGACGTGGTGGAGCTTCGTGTTGATCTCCTCCTCCTCCCAGAAGAAGGCCTGCAGGTCCTGCACCCACTCGAAATACGAAACCACCACCCCACCCGCGTTGGCGATGATGTCCGGCACGAGGAAGACTCCCCGCTCGTGCAGGATGGGATCGGCCTCGGGCGTCACCGCCGCGTTCGCTCCCTCTGTGATCAGGCGGGCCCTGATGCGCCCGGCGTTCTGCTCGGTGATCTGGTCCTGCACCGCGGCCGGCACCAGAACGGTGACCGGCAGCTCGAGCAGCTCGGCGTTGGTCACAGTGTCGGCCTTCTTGAAACCACCGACGCCTCCACGCACCTGGCGATGCTCGTCCAGAGCCCCGAGGTCAAGACCGTTGGGGTTGTACACGCCTCCCTTTGAGTCGCTGACCGCCACGATGCGCAGGCCCGCCTCCGAGAGAAGACGCGTCGCGGAGCGACCGACCTGGCCGTAGCCCTGCACCGCGACCGTCGGTGTCTCCTCATCGATGTGCAGATACTTGAGGGCTTCGAGCGTGAGGTAGGTCGCACCGCGACCCGGAGCCTCGGTCCGTCCCTCCGACCCTCCCACGTCGACCGGCTTGCCCGTGACCGAGGCGGTGACGGAATGGCCCTGGTGCATCGAAATCGTATCCATGATCCAGGCCATCACTTGCGGGTTCGTCCCCATGTCGGGCGCCGGGATGTCCTTCTCTGGACCGATGAGGATCGAGATCTCCGTCGCGTATCGCCGGGTCAGATGCTCCAGCTCGTTGGACGACAGCTTGTACGGGTCGACCGCCACGGCACCCTTCGACCCGCCGTACGGAATGCCCACCGCCGCGCACTTCCAGGTCATCAGCATGGCGAGCGCCTTGACGAGGTCGAGGTTGACGTCGGGGTGGTAGCGGATGCCGCCCTTGGCGGGACCGCGGCTGATGTTGTGCTGCACGCGCCAGCCCGTGAACACGTGAACCGAGCCATTGTCCATGCGGACGGGGAAGTGCACCGTCAGCTCGCGCTTGACCTCGCGGAGGCCCTTGCGCGCGTCGTCGGAAAGGCCGATGACGTCCGCCGCGGCGTCGAAACGCCGCTGAGCGGTCTGGAAGGCGGAGGCGCGAATTTCGACCGCCATGTGGCGACTTCCGATAGTAACGCCCGGGATTCATAGGTGGCTGAGAATTGACAGCGATGTCAGCCCGCCACGCCGCCAGCGTCGCCCTCCTGGCGGTCGTGGCCCTGGCGACCGGCTTCGTCCTGGCCGGCCAGATCAAAGCGCAGCTGCTGACGCCCTCCAACCAGGTCGCGCGTTACCAGGCGCTGGTGCGAAGCGTGCAGGAGCTCGAAGCCACCAATGCCGACTCTCGGCGGCAGATCGCTGCTTTGCGGGGCCAGATCGACTCGCTCGAGGCGGAGGCGGCTGCCCGCTCCGCGGAGACGCAGGCGCTGCGCAACCAGGTCAGCGACCTGCGCGCCCACGCGGGGCTCGTCGCTGTGCATGGCCCCGGCGTCGTGGTGGACCTGCGCAACGGCTTGGCGGTTCCGGACGCCGGCGGCCAGACCGGCTACCTGATCAACTTCCAGGACGTGCAGGACGTGGTCAATTTGCTGTTCGCCCAGGGTGCCGAGGGCATCGCCGTGAACGACCGGCGCATTACGCCGCTCACCGCGTTCTCCGGCTCCGCGGGTGAGGTGGTCATCGACCAGGGGCCACCGCAGTCTTCGCCCATAAAGATCAGCGCGGTCGGCGACCGCAACCGGATGGAGGCGGCGCTCGACGACCCGTCGGCGCTGGCAGGCATCCGGGCCAGACAGATCCAGTTCCAGCTCCATCTGACTGTCCTGGGCAGCCCTGACCTATCGCTGCCTCCGTACGATTCAAGCCTTCAGATCACTCATGTCAGCCCGGCCTAGATCCACAGGTCGCCGGCCGAGCCGCGGGCGCGGGGTCAGCGTGTGGCTGATCGCGCTGCTGGTTGCGCTGGTCGCCACGATTCAGCTCCGCAGCGAAGCGGAGGTGCAGCGCAGCCTGGTCGGGACGGACGCCACGTCCCTCGCATTTCTCATCGACGACCTGCACCGCGCCAATGACTCGCTCGATGGCGAGAAGGCGGATCTGACGAGCCGCCGGGCGCGGCTGCAGTCCGGCCAGAGCGGTGCCGCCGACCAGGTGTTGAGCAGCGAAGCGGACAGGCTTCGTGCGATCGAAGGATTGATCCCGGTGCACGGACCCGGGGTCGTGATCGAGATCGACGCCAGCGGCCTGACCGCGCTCGACCTGCAGGATGCGCTCAACAACCTAGCGGCGGGCGGGGCCGAAGCGATTGATGTCAACGACCATCGCGTAGTGATGGGTGTGCCGGTTTACCAAACGAGCAGCGGCGTCGCGATCGGCGGCGCGACGGTTTCGCCGCCGTGGACGATCTCGGTGATCGGCGACCCCAACCGACTCGGCCTTATTGCGGACCTCATGTCGCAGCAGCTGCGCGCCGACCGACGCGTGCGGCAGGCGTCCTATCGGGTCGAGGCTGACGTGGTGATCCGCTCTGTGATCAGCGCGAAGCCTTTCGTCTACGCGATCCCGTCATAGCGCTGTTCGACTTCCGAATCTGAAGCGCCAGCTTGTCCAACCGGTCGTTAATTCGATCAACGTCGCGCCGCGTCGGTATGCGCAGACGCCTTAGCGCCCGCTCTATGGCCTCATCGGCCATCATCTCGATACCTTCGCGCCTGCGTTCGACCTGGTTCCGCAGGTCACCCGGGACATTGAGCGTCTTTTTCACGTAATCGAGCAGAGCCTGGCCACGATCATGCAGCATCTCGCCGCCGGCGTCGACCAACCGCGCGGGTCCGCGTTTCTCTTCCGAGACTACGATCTGCGACAGCGTCACGTGCGTCAGGTCCCTGCCGTCGTCGCGGTCGACGACCTTGATCTCGTGACCGCCGCGTACGAGCTGCGCGATTCCCTCCAGCGTGATGTAGCGACTTGTGCGAGTGTCGTAGAGCTTGCGGTTTGCGTACTTCTTGATAAGGTGTCGTTCGGGGGAAGTTGTCACGGGGACCCAAGTCTAACGCGGTGCGTTAAACGTTCCTTGCAGGCATTTTTGTGGAGGTGATGATGGCAAAAAGAAAGCGCACGTCACGGCGATCCGGTCTCGTCGGACGCGCGGTGAGCGCGGGCCGGCGAGCGGTCAAGGAAGCGGAGAGCCGTGTCCCGCCTGACCTGCGACGCCAGGTCGAGCGAAGAATAAAGGACGCGGACAAGACTGCACGTGCGGCGATCAAGACGCTGCAGACCCAGGTCAAGCGCGCCAGCACCCGCGCCGACGTCAACAGCGTCCTGAAGCGTATCGATGACCTGACCAAGCAAGCGAGACAGATCGCGCGAGGCACGAGCTCGCGGGCGGCGACCACGCGGCAGCGAGCCACAAGCACCACCAAGCGCGCGGCTCCGCGCACCAAGAAGGCCGCCACCACGACACGACGCAGAGCGGCGACTCGCAAAACCACTTCTCGCGCGTCATCGGGCGGCACGACCACCCGCCGCACCACAACGACACGCCGGCGGCCAACGTCCAGGCGCCGCCCTGCGCCCGAGACCGCCATCGGCGGCATGCCCGAGACGGTCACCCTGCCGGTGGGGCCGGAGACCGGCATCATCGGGTCGGGCGAGTTCACCGACCGCTAAGAGAGCCGAACACCCTCACTCCGCCCAGGAGAACGGCTCTTGGGCGGAGCTCTTCCCACTTCACGGCCTCGTCCTCAAGAGGGTCGCCCCGGTAAACCTGCAGGTCGGCGAGCATCCCGGGCTCGAGCGTGCCTTTGATCGACTCCTCGAAGCTTGCGAAAGCGCCCGCCGACGTGTAGGCGCGGAGCGCGGCGAGCAAGCTGATCCCGTTGACCTGGTCCTCGACGGCAACCCGGATGCCCGGCCATGGATTGGGGTCAGGAGAGACCGGAAGGTCCGAGCTGAAAACGACCGCCACGCCAGCCTTGAGCAGGCCGCGATGCGGCGCCAGGTGTGTCCGGTCGCGAACGGGAAAGAAGATCGTGGACGCGACGCGTCCGAACCGCGCCGCCATCGGCTGCATCACCGCCACCATCCCCAGCCTTGCCATGCGTACCTGCAGGTCAGGCGGGCAGATCGTGCAGTGCTCGACACGATGGCGAAGGCCGGTCCCGCCACTCGCCTCGACCGCGTCGCACATGGCCTCGATCGCCGCATCGCCGATGGCGTGGGCGGCAACCTGCAGCCCGGCTGCCGTCGCGCGCGCGACAAGCGCGTGGAGCTCTTCCCGCGTCGTGCGCCAGACCCCACCGCCTGATCGCATCGCGACGCGCTCCGCGCCGCCGTCGATGAAAACCTTGATTGGGCCGGCCCGCAACATCGGCCCACCGAATCCAGTCCGCACGCCCAGGCCGGATGCAGCTTCCAGCAGCTCCCACGACAGGAACTCGTTGACGCGCATCGTGAGGCTGCCGTCCCCGGCGAGCCTCTCGTACGCGCGCAGGTCATCCGCGAATCCGCGGTTGACCGCTGCACCCACCGACGTGATACCGCGCGAAACGAGCAGCTCCTGTGCCTTCAGGACGCCGTCGACCCGGCGCTGGAGGCTCGGCGTGGGTTGAACATCGGCCACGAGCCGCATGGCGGACTCGAGCAGAAGGCCGTTCGGCGTTCGGTTGAGGTCGCGGCCTATCCGTCCTCCGTGCGGGTTTGGCGTCTCGGCTGTTATCGCCGCGGCGGCCAGGGCAGCCGAATTGGCGACCCGCGCATGCCCGCCGCGCTCGTCGATGAACGCCGGGCGATCGCCCGTGACGCGGTCGAGCTCCGTTCGATGTGGCTGCCTGCGCTCGACCAGCTCATCGGTCCGGTAGCCCATTCCCTGCTGCCACTCGCCCGGCTTGAGGCTCCGCGCGTGGTCCTTGAGCCGTTCGAGGATGTCGTCGATCCCGGTCGCGCCGCTCAGGTCAGCGCCGAACCGCGTCAGGCCGTAGTAGACGACGTGCGCGTGGGCGTCGTTGAATCCAGGAAGAACCGCCGCGCCGGCCAGGTCGATGACGCGCGTCCGGGGACCGCGGACGCCCATCACCTCGCGGCCGCCGCAGGCAAGCACCTTGCCGCCGGCGACGGCAAGGTGGGTGTGGGGATTGAGACCTGAACGTCCCAGCGTGCGGATGCGTCCACGCGCCAGGATCAGATCTGCTCTCACTTCATCCCCACCAAATCTGAGGCAATGCCTTGATTTGGCGGGGGTCCCTCATATGGCCGGTTAGATTAATCGGGTGGCCGTCATCGACTTCCGCTCCGACACCGTCGCGATGCCCAGCCCCGAGATGCGCCAGGCGATGGTCACCTCTCCGCTGGGTGACGACGTGTTCGGCGATGACCCGACCACCAACCGGCTCATGGAGGTGGCGGCCGACCGCATGGGCAAGGAGGCCGCGACCTTCGTTCCCAGCGGAACGATGGGCAACCTGATCGGCATTGCGGTCAACGCGCACAGGGGTGAGGAGCTGATCGCCGACTCCGATTCCCACGCCTTCTACTACGAGACCGCCGGCGCCGCAGCCGTATGCGGCGTGCAGATTCGCCCAGTCCCGACGGAAGCCGGTGTCATGTCGCCCCAGCAGATCGTCGACGCGGTGCGGCCCCGAGACGACCCGCACCAGCCAATCAGCGCGGCGGTCACGTTCGAAAACACCCACAACCGCCATGGCGGCATCGTCTGGCCGCTGGAAGACCTGCGCACCGCAAGCGACGCGGCTCGGGCGCAGGGTCTGAGGGTCCACCTCGACGGGGCGCGCATCTTCAACGCCGCGGTCGCACTCGGCGTGCCCGCTGCGGAGATCGCGGCATGCGCCGACACGGTGACCTTCTGCCTCTCAAAAGGGCTCGCGTGCCCGGTGGGCAGCATCTTTTGCGGTTCGCGGAAGGACATCGAGGAGGCGAAGCGATGGCGCAAACGTCTTGGCGGGGGCATGCGCCAGGTCGGAGTCCTCGCCGCCGCCGGGCTGATCGCGCTCGACCGCATGGTCGACCGCCTCGCCGAAGACCATGCCAACGCACGTACGCTGGCCGAGGGCCTCGCTGAGCTGCCGGGCGTGAGGTGCGATCTCCGGCGGGTGCAGACCAACCTCGTTTATTTCGACCTGGACACGATGCCGGCCCAGCAGTTCACCGACGAATGCACCAGGCGCGGCCTGCTCTCGGCATCCACCGGGTCCCGGCAGATGCGCTTTGTCACCCATTACGGGATCGAAGCCGGCGATGTGCAGTCGGCGCTTCAGATCTGCGAGGAGGTCCTCACAGCCTGAGCGCACGCCTTTCGCCCGACGGAATGTACTACTGGGACGGGCAGCGCTGGGTCAGCACGCTGTCGCCGGATGGCCGGCACCGCTGGAACGGATCCGCGTGGGAGCCGTTGGCCGTTCCCGCCTACGTCCCGGCCCCCTACCAGCCGGCCCGGCCTCCCCGCCAACCCACCTCCTGGACACGGCCGCTTCAGATCGCAGTCATCGCCTGGTACGCGCAGTCGGCGGTCTACGAGGTGTTCCTGCCGTTCTGGATGGGCGGATACATGTCGCAGATCGTGCAGCAGAGCGTCCAGCGGCAGCAGAACGCCTACCCACCAGGCGAGGGTCCACCACCGGGCTTCACCGACCTGATGAGCTCGCTCGCCACCGGCAGCTTATGGATCGGAGCCTTCATCGGCGTCACCATCGCGGTGGTTGCGATCGTCGCCGCGTGGAAGCGCTGGGTGTGGGCTCACTACGCGATCCTCGTCCTGCTCGGGTTGGGGACGCTTGGGTTCGTCTACAACCTGATCGACCTCGCGACCGGCGGCGCGCTGACGGCGGCGCAGACGATTCGGCCGCCGCAATGGACGCGCGTGGTCGCCTATGCCTCCGGTGTTGTCGACGCCGCGTTGTTTGTCTGGATGCTGATCGCGCTGGTCAGGCGCGGTCCGTGGGCTATGCGAAGAGCAGGGCCTAGCTGAGAAGCGTCGCCAGCAGCTTCGGGTCGATATTGCCGCCGCTGACGACGGCAACGGTGGTCGGTCCCGGCTCCAGCTGCTCGAGCGCCGCGTAGGCCAGAGTCCCCGCGCCTTCGGCCACCACCTTCGCCGCCGAAGCAAGGTCGGGCACGGCAGATCTCAGCCGTGGCTCGGGCACCATCAGCCAGCGGTCGACACACTCCTTCAGCAGCTCGAACATGCGCGGTTCGAATGGTGCTGTCGTGCCGTCGGCGATGGTGTCCGGCTGGATGGAGACGGCGCCGCCTGCCTCGAAGCTTCGAATCCACATCGGGTAGCCGTCGGACTGCACTCCGACCACCTCGATGTCGGGTCGCGAGCCTTTGAGCGCGGAGGCGATCCCAGTCACCAGGCCGCCTCCGCCCACCGGCACCACCACGCGCGCCAGGTCAGGCAAGTCCTCCAGCAGCTCGAGCCCGAGTCCGCCGTGACCCGATATGACCTCGTCGTCGGCGAAGGGATGGATGAAGGATTCCGGCTCGTGGTGCCAGCCTTCCGCCGCCATCCACTTCAGCAGCTCGTCGCGGGGCAGAAGGATCGGTGTGGCGCCCCACCGCTTGACGCCGGCAAGTTTGGGCGGGGGCGCGGTGTCGTACATGAACACGCGGCAGGGCACATTGAGCTTGTGTGCGACGTACGCGCAGGCCTGGGCCGCGTTGCCGGCGCTGACGGTGATCAGGCCCCGGCGAAGCCGCTCTGGATGGAGCGCAAGCGCGGCGGCGAAAAACCCGCGCACCTTGAAGCTCCCGGTAGGCTGCAGGCACTCCAGCTTGAGGAGTGCGCCCTCGACCGGAACAAGCGGCGTCCGCAGGACGTGCGGGCGAGCACTCTCCGCGGCCGCGCGAATGCGTTCAATCGGGATCACGTCGATAATCGTATTCGTGCCGATTTATGAGTACTTGTGCGAGGAATGCGGCAAGCGTTCCACGGCGCTGTTGTCCAGCTACTCCTCCCCGGACCCGGCGTGCCCGCACTGCGGCAAGCGCTCCCTCCGCCGGCTCGTCTCGACCTTCGCCACCGTCAGCTCAGGTGAAAGCGAAAGTGGCGATGGCGGGGACGACGACTTTGGTGGTGACGACTCCTTCGGCCGCGGCGACGACGACTTCGGCGCCGGCGACGACGACTTCTAGCCGGTCAGTCCCAGCACGTCGTTCGCGGCCCTGATCAGCTCGCGCCGGTAGGTCTCGTCACGCGCAAAGATCCGGAAAAGTGCCATGCGGACCGGAAGCCGCTTGAAGAGGTCCAGCACGCGGCTCTGCCTGTAGCTGTCCTCGAGCGGCTCATAGAAGAGGATGTCCGCCGTTTCGGTCATCGGGTTGAACGCACGCGATTCCTGGGCCGCGACGTCGACCTCGAACTCGATGTCGTGAAGCTCGGAGGGCAAACGTTCGCGAAGCTGGCGCGCGAACTGCTCGCGCGTGACGCTCAGGGCCGCGCTCGGGACGTCACGCGCATCCGTGTGGCCCTGGTAGATCAGCCTCCACTTGAGCTTGCGCGCGACCACGGCCGCCCACGCCTCGCCGAGCTCGCGGTGCCCCGCATCACCGTCGCCCTGTGCCCAGCGGTCGACGTCTGACAGCAGCGACCACTCGGTGAGCCCGAGGTAGCGATCGAGCCGCTCGAGCGGGTTCCCGCCCAGCAGGACCTCCAGCGTCGGCCTGAACACCTCGCGAAGCTGGAGGTCGATCCTTCGGACGGTGCGGTGGAAATAGACCTGGTGGTAGAGGTAGAGACGCGAGTTGAGGAACATGTAAAGCGCCTCGGCGGCGTGGGCGTGGAGCGTGAGGCCGCGCTCCGAGATGAAGGAGTAATGGATGATCCGCTGCACGTCGACCGGACCGGCCGACACGCCACATATATAGGAGTCGCGAGGGACGTAATCCATGTTGTCGGCCGAGAACGCGCCGATGAGAGCAGGCCGCAGCACCGCGAGCCACGGCGGCGGCTGGAAACCTTCCATGTCATGCGACGAGATCAGGAAGGCTATCCAGCGAGGGTCGATTCGCTCGCCGCGAGGGAAGTCGGCGGTCGGCGACGCCCCCAGCTCGGCCACCAGGTCGGCGAGAGGTCCGGTGATCAGCTCCCGCCCGATGACCTCATGGTCGATGTCCCATGTGTCCAGGTAGTTCTCGTCGAAGAAGTGGCCGAACGGCCCGTGGCCCACGTCGTGAAGGAGCCCGGCGATGCGCATCGTCTCCTCCACGAGCTGCGGCGAAGGCACGTCTTGCAGCGCGACCTTGAGTGAGGGGTAAAGATGTTGTGTCCACTCGCCGGCAAGATGCATTGCGCCGAGCGCGTGCTGGAAGCGCGAGTGCTCCGCGGTCGCGAACACCCACCACGCACTCTGCAGCTGGTGGATCCGGCGAAGCCGCTGAAGCCACGCGGCGTCGACCAGGTCCTGCTCCGCCGCCTGCCCGGCGACGCCGCCCGGGC
The DNA here is from genome assembly GCA_005887735.1 of Chloroflexota bacterium. Taxonomy (GTDB): domain Bacteria; phylum Chloroflexota; class Dormibacteria; order Dormibacterales; family Dormibacteraceae; genus 40CM-4-65-16. Next base: position 2,122 of record VBII01000342.1, on the reverse strand, counting down.
CGCCCTTGGTGATGCGAAGGTAGCGGTAGATGGGATCGCTCGATAGGTTGACGCGCGAGTATTCCGAACGCGCCTCGTCCATGAAGCGATTATCACGATGACCGACTTGTTGACGGAGGGAGTCGACCTTTTTAACAGCGGCCGCTACTGGGATGCCCATGAGGTGTGGGAGCGGGACTGGACACCTGCTCGCAAGGGTCCCGACTCAGGCTTCTACAAAGGCTTGATCCAGGTGGCGGCGGGCTGCCTGCACTACACGCGGCGCAATCGCCGCGGCGCGGTCAACAAATGGCGCAGCGGGACGGACTATCTCCGCCCTTACCTGCCGGCTCACAGGGGGCTGCGCCTGGCGCCGCTGGTCGCAGCCGTCGATGGATTCCTCGCTGCAATGAAGGAGGGTGAGTGGCCTTACCTAGAGATGCCGCGGATCACTCAGGAGTAAGGAGGAAACCGCCTCCCGGCCGCCGACTCGATCAAGCCGCCGTGACCCAGTCGCAGGAGGTCGCCGGCGTCGGCCCGGCCGTAGGCGAAGACGAACGGCAGGAGGAGGTCGAGAGAGCTGTTGCGTCCGAACCCCGCACACGAGGCGACGCCGACCACCGCGGCCTTGCCCAGGCTGCCCAGCCACAACATGCTGCCGGGATGCATCGGCGCGCCGAGCTGGAGAAGCTCGCCGCCGGCGTGGCTGAGCTCCGCATAGGCGGGGTCGAGGGGATCGATCGCCGATGCACCCGCGAAGAGGACCAGTTCGGCACCTTTGTCGATCGCCTCGTGGTAGGCGGCGGCAACCGCTTCGCCCGTTCGGGCCACCTCGCGCACCGCAAGCAGGTCGGCTCCGTACCAACCATGCTTGGCCGTCACGGCGGCGCGGAACAGATCGCGGGCCTTTGGCTTGAGGCGCTCCGTGGCGACGACGAAGGTCTTCAAAGCCCGGAAGGGGAGCAGCTCGATCACGGGTCCTCGCAGGCGGCACAAGCGCTCGGCCTCCTCGATCAACCTGCCGGGGACGGCAACGGGCGTCACCTTGCAGCCCGCGACCTCTTCTCCCTCGCCGACTGCCTGGCCGTCCATCAGAGTGAAGACAGAGACCGAGCCGAGCGCGTTGATCGCGTCCACGACCTCGGCGCGAACCCGTACCAGGCCTCGCCGACCGGCCACCAGACGGGCCTGGCTCTGCACCGGCGGCGTCGCCTCCAGGCCTGGCGCCGCCAGCGCCGCGGCCAGCCGGCGCGCAGCCTCGTCCTCGTGCAGATCGCCGGGCTCCAGCTCGACGACATGGACCTCGGCGAACTGGCGGGCGCGCTCGAGATGGTCCCCGTCCAGGATCGTGCCCTTGCGCAGGTCGGGCCCGAGGTCGTGGACGAGTACGCGTCCTGTAATGTCGCCGGCCGAGACCGACCGGCCGTCAAGGCGAATCGCGCGCATCAATTGAGAGGATAGAGACGGCATGAGCCTGCCCTCGGTCCGCCTCTACAACACGTTCACGCGAAAGAAGGACGAACTTCGCCCGCTCGAGGAGGGCGTCGTGCGGATCTACTCGTGTGGGCCCACCGTCTACCGGTACGTCCACATCGGCAACCTGCGCACCTTCATGCTGCCCGACCTGCTCCGGCGCAGCCTCGAGTACCTCGGCTACCGGACCCAGCAGGTCATGAACATCACCGACGTCGGCCACCTGACCGATGACACATTCGACCGCGGCGAAGACAAGATGCTGGTGGCGGCGCGCCTGGAGGACAAATCGCCGGAAGAGATCGCGGCGTACTACACCACCGCCTTCATGGACGACGTCCGGAAGCTCAACATCCGGCCCGCGGACACGTATCCACGTGCGACGCAGTACATCCGGCAGATGATCGAGCTGATCACCATCCTGGTCGAGAAGCAACACGCGTACGAGGTCGGCGGAACCGTCTACTTCGACATCGGAAGCTTCCCCGCGTACGGGCGGCTTTCGCGCAACTCGACCGCGAAGCTGATGGCGGGCGCTCGCGGCGAGCCTGACCCGCGCAAGCGCCATCCCGGCGACTTCACCCTCTGGAAGGCGGCGGGCGAGCACCGACTGCAGGTCTGGCCGAGTCCGTGGGGACCGGGATATCCCGGTTGGCATATCGAGTGCTCG
>VBII01000341.1 GCA_005887735.1 Chloroflexota bacterium | reverse complement strand
CGAAGTCGTACAGGGTGTCGTCGCGCGGGTCGACCACGATGATGTTGCCGATCGTCTGCTGCCGGTTGCCGGTGTTGATGATGACCTGGGCCGGGCTCCAGCTCTTGCCGCCGTCCGTGGTCTTGGAGAAATAAGCCGGACCTGTATATGCCTGAGTGTGCGGGTTGTCGTCGGGGTTGTCGGTCGCCAGGAGCAAGGTGTCCCAGACCGTGTAGGCGGTTTTGTTCTTCGTCGGGTCGGCCGTGGTCGAGTTCTTGTCGGTGCTCATATTGGCGGTCTGGAAGATCGCACCCGGTATCGGCTGGATGTGGTCCCAGTTCGCGCCGCCGTCGGTCGAGCGAGCCGCCACGACTGCGTTCGCGTTGTTCGGCACCGAGATGTTGAAGGAAAGCGCCGAAGCGTACGCGATCCCGTCACGGCCGAACGAAACCCAGGGATCGGATGCCCTGAACATGTTGCTGAGCGCCGGCTGCGTGTCCGGGCTGCACGCATCGAGCGCGATCGTGGTTTCGGTCCAGGTCGCACCGCCGTCCGTCGATTGGCCGACGCCGATGCCGTGCGCGCCGCCGTTCGACTTGCGGTCCTGGTGCCACAGGGAGATCGCGTTGCTGCCGTGCACCGCCACCTGCGGTTCGACCTCTGCGTTGAGGTACGTCCTGCCGGTCAGCGAGTTGTCGAACTGAGAGCACGCTGCATAGGGCGACGGCCCGCTGATCAGCACCGGTGTGACGGCTGCCAGCGCGATCGAAGAAGTAATCAAGGCGAGCCCACACCCAAGCGCGGAGATCCAGACGGCTTTCCTTACCAATTCACCATTCCCCCTTGGTGCGCCCCCGCGCAACCCCAACCCAGGCCGACTTCAGATGACCTTAATCCCAGCCGGTTCGCTCGCGCAACCAGGCAACTGCCACGCGTCCCTGCGCCGCTTGAAATGCGCGCACAGTGGGAATGCCGGGCGGCGGCGGGTCGAGCGCGCGAACAGTGAAGAATCCCGCGATGGTGCACAGGATGGCGTCGATCGAGTGCCTGGGAACGCCTTCGACCCCAAAGCGGCGAAGAAAGGCTTCGGGATCGGGACCACCCTGCATGGCGACGCTCGGAGCCATCGCAACCCAATCGACCCACGCCGCGCCGACCCGCGCCCAGGGCCAGTCGACGATGTAGACGCGGCGGTCCGCGATCAGGATGTTGTCCGCGCGGGTGTCGAAATGCAGGAGCGTGTCGCCCAACGACGCGTCGGGAGCTTCTGCCTCAAGCTCGACGAGCCTTTCGAGGTGGCGCGACGACCATGGGTCGAGCCCAGACTCTGCGCGCTGTAACGCGACCAGCCAGCCGTTGATGCTGTTGCGAAAACCGTCGGCCGCCGTCGCGCCGGGATCGATCGGCGCGGGCGTGAGGTCACCGGCCAACTTCTTGACGGCAGCAACGACGAGCGCAAGGTCCCCCTCGGTCCACGGTTCATGTGGGTGCCTTCCGTCGACATCCTCGAGGCACAGAGCGACCCAACCGCCAGTGTCGTAGGTCCAGAGCAAGCGCGCCACCGGTGCGGCAGCCGGAAGGCCCGCCAGGATCCTGGCCTCGCGCCGGTGGATGCCAGGTGTGTCCGGGTTCGCGGCCTCGCTCACCGCCTTGATGAACGCCCGCCGCCCGTCTTCGAGCACGAGCCGGGCTGCCAGGCCGGGCGAAAAACCCTTGGGCTGCGTGGTCGCCCGGATCACCGTCGAGCCCAATCGGTCCTCGAGCGCCGCGCGAAGCTCGGTGGGCAGATCTTCCCAGTGGACGCGTACCCCCTCCGCCGGGACCGAGTTAGAGAAAGACACCTCTCCGCAGCTTCAGGTTTTCGTAGATTCCCCGCTGGATCGTGTCGCGCACGTCATCGGCGAGCGCCATCACCTGGTGCTGATCCTCGGCCGCGTTCGGGGGCAGGTCCGAGACCTCGACGGGTGGATGGAACTGGATGCGCCACTTGCTCGGCAGCGGAATCATGCCGAGCGGTCCGAGCCACGGCCAGAACGGGGTGAGCGGGAAGTAGGGAAGGCCGAGGAACCGCGCCACCGGCCTCAGGTCGCCCAGCATCGGGTAGATCTCCTCCGACCCGACCACGGAGACCGGAATGATCGGCGCCTGCGCTCGGATCGCGGTACCGGCGAACCCGCCACGCCCAAACCGGCGCAGCCGGTAACGGTCCTTGAAGCCCTTGCCGGTGCCCCGCGTGCCCTCCGGAAAAACCAGGACTAGCTCGTCGCGTTCGAGCAGCCTTCGGGTGTCTTCTGGATGACCGACCGCCTGCCCCGTCCTGCGCAGGAACCAGCTCATGACCGGCATGCCCATGAACTGGCTTGCGACCAGCGCGCGCACGTGCCGTGGATGGGAGTGCTCGGTGAAGACCGCGGTCTTGATCATCGCCCCGTCCCACGGCAGCACGCCTGCGTGGTTGGCGACGAGCAAGGCGCGTCCGGTGGCCGGCACGTGCTCGACGCCCGTGGCCTCGACGCGCCAGTAGTCGCGATACAGCGACTTGAAGATGGCGATGAAGGATTCGGTCCACTGCGGATCGAAGCCGAAGTCGTCCACCGCATAGTTCGGCCCGCGCCGGGCGAGGTCGCGCTGCTGGTAGATGAACTGGATCACCTCCATGATCCGGTTCAGGTCGATGACCTCGTGGCCGGTCAGCGCGTGCAGGCGCGACGACAGCTCGCCGGCCGCCTGCAGGGCGAGGAACGGCGCCTGGCGTTGGAGGCGGCGGATCGGCTTAGGCAGCCGGAAACCCGGCCCCGGCGCCAGGATCTCAGCCTTTTTGCTTGTGGCTCGCCTCTGCGCAGGCGTCTTTTCGGCGATCAATTTCGCTTCGCCCCATTGATCGGGAGGCGGGGGGTACGGCCGGAGGGGCTGGTCAGCTGCCGTTCCCGACGGCGCCTCTGCTGGAGGTAGACCTGGAGCTCGTATTCCTGCGGCGGGGATGGAGCTTCGATCAGCTCGACCTGCTTGCCCCGCGCCAACGCATCCATGGTCTGGCGCGAGCTGAAGGCGGGCGCCCACCGAAACTCGGCCGCTGATCGCGCGCAATCCATGACCGACCCGAAAGCGATCATCTCCGCGAGGTGCGAGGGCAGGTCGACCCCCGCCAGCATTCTCAGGCCGAGTCGGGAAAACCACTTGCCATAGGGCGGAAGGATCGGCGTTGCTCGCCCGCCCATGATCCCGATCGCCTGGCTCAGCAAGATCACGCCCCCGCCGGCCACGTTGAACGCGCCGGGATGGGCGCCGACCACTGACCGGATGATGGCTTCGGCCGCGTCATCTTCGTGAAGCAACTGAAGGCGCGGGTCGTAGCCGGCGAAGGTGGGAACGATCGGCAGCGATAGGTAGCGCGCAAGGGTCGTGTC
>VBII01000340.1 GCA_005887735.1 Chloroflexota bacterium | reverse complement strand
CTACGTCGTGTTCGGGTACCCGATCATGGGCCTGGCGGACCAGGGGGCGAAAGCGCTGGGGCTGCGGTAGACTCCGGCCACCGAAGTCACCCTACGTCGTACTAAACGTTTTGGAGGTCCCGCCTGGCCCCGCGCAAGAGGCGGCCCCGCGCCCGCGCACGAGGCCGCCAAGCTAAGAAGCGCCAGTCACGTCACTGGCTGCTGAGGCTCTCGCTGGTTGCGCTGATCGTCATCTCGGCGATGAGCCTGATCGGTACGGGGGCGACGATCGGGATCGTCGATTACTTTGCGGGCGACCTGCCGTCGATCGACTCGATCCAGACTGCCAACCTCAGCCAGACCACTCGCATCCTTGACCGCAACGGCAACCTGATCGAAGCGCTGTATCACGAGAACCGCACGGTGGTTCCCCTGAGCAAGATCAGCGTCCACCTGCAGCGAGCGACGATCGACACCGAGGACCGGACCTTCTACGACAACTCCGGCGTGGACTACCGCCGGCTGGTGATCGCGATCGCCTATGACCTGACGCACCGGACCGGGACCATCGGCGGCTCGACCATCACGCAGCAGGTCGTGAAGAACGACGTGCTCGACACGACGGAAGCCCAGACCCGGACAGTGAGCCGCAAGTTTCGCGAGCTGCTTCTCGCCGAGGAGATGGAGCGGCGCTACACCAAGCAGCAGATCCTCGAGCTGTACTTGAACACGATCAACTACGGCAACGGCGCCTATGGCGCGGAGGCGGCGGCGGAGACGTATTTCCAGGTCCACGCGAGCGATCTGAGCTGGGCCCAGGCCAGCTTTCTGGCCGGGCTGCCGCAGGCGCCGAGCGACTATGACCCGTTCGGCACGCCGGACCAGCTGCAGGCGGCGAAGGACCGGTGGTTCGACGTGCTCGACGGGATGGTGGCGGTCGGCGACCTGTCACGGCCGGCCGCGAAGAGCATCTACGCGAGCAACCTGGTGTTGAAGATGGTCGCGGCCCGCAAGGCGCTGCCCGCCGCCCACGGCCCGCTCACCGCGCACTTCGTCGATTACATCGAGCAGTACATCAAGCAGCGCTATGGGGAGCAGGTGCTGTACGAGGGCGGCCTGACCATCACGACCACTCTTGACCTGACGACGCAGGCCACCGCGGACAGGTGGGTCAAGTCCGGGGTGAACGTCTACGCAAAGCGCGGCGTGAACACCGGCGCGATGCTGGTCATGAATCCCGCTGATGGAGAGATCCTCGCGATGGTCGGCAGCGCGGATTACAACAACGCGGCGATCAGGGGCCAGATCAACCTGACCGGGATGGACCCGCTGGGATGGCGCGGCGTCGGCTCGTCGTTCAAGGTGTACACGTACGGGGCGGCGCTGCAGGCGGGGCTCGTGACTCCAGCCTCGCTGCTCAACGAGCAGGCGGGCACGATCGGCGGCCACGCGTTCAGCGACTGGGACGGGAAGCATGAGGGGTATATCCCGCTCCGCACCGCGCTCGCGCAGTCGCGAAACCTTCCCGCGCTGTGGACGTACTCGGCCGAGGGCGGCGACCGCGTCGTTTCGTTCCTGCACAACCTCGGGGTGACCGCGCCGATCCAGACTCCGGAGGGCGTGGCCACGACGCTCGGACCCGACGCGATGTCGATGGCCGAGCATCTGGCCGCGTACTCGGCGTTTGACAACGGCGGTTACCGCGTCGGACCCCACGCCGTGCTTCGGGTGAGCGACGCGAGCGGCAAGGTGCTCGAGGCCTTCGATCCGAGCGCGGGTCGGGTCCAGGTCATCAGCCCCGACCTCGGATACGTGATGACTGATTTATTGCGCGGCCCCGTCAAGCTTTACCTCGGCGACCTGGGGAGCAAGCCGGTGGCGGGAAAGTCGGGAACCACAGAGGCGTACACGGGGTCGATCTTCATCGGCTACACGCCCGACCTCGCAATCGCCGCGTCCCTCATGCACATCGACGCCGGACCGAGCTGCGACTCGGGCTACGCGTATCTCGCCACGAACTTTCCCCCGTCCGGATGGCAGTGCCCGACGGCGGTGCTGTTCGGAGAGAACGTCGGCGCGTCGGTGTGGAAGCCGTTTGTCGAGGATTACTACTCGTCGCATCCGTGGCCCGCGATGTGGACTCAGCCACCCGGCGTGGTGACCCGCCAGGTTTGCGAGTACGACGGCGGGTATGTCTCGACCGGGGGCTATAACGAGATCTTCTTGAAGGGAGTGGGCGAGCCGCGCTACCCGTGTGGCGCCAATCCCTATCCGGGACAGCACCCCTACCAGCCGCCGGCGCCGTCGCCCTCGCCGTCACCGCACCCGACTCCCTCGCCACACTAGTCGCCGTGCGGCTGAACCGGACGGGAGTGATCGCCGGGATTTTCTTCGTGGTGCTTGGCGTTGCCTGGGCCTGGTGGGCCGCCGTGCCGCTGGCTGTTGGATGGTTCGTTTTGGTGGCGGTCATAGGCGCCTTCATCCCCGGCGAGGCCAACCACGTGACGCTGGCGCGGGCTTACCTGGCGGCGCCGGTGCTGGTTTACGCCGTGCACAAGAGCTTCGGGCCGATCGCGGTGGCGGTGGCTCTGGCGGGACTCACCGACCTGACCGACGGCACGATCGCCAGGCGGTTTGGGCGGCCGTCGAAGCTGGGTGGCGCCATGGATCCGGTCGTCGACGGCGTCTTCATGGGCGGGCTTGTAATCGGCCTGGCTTGGGGGGGAACGTTTCCCCTATGGCTCGCGTTGGTCGTGATTGCTCGATATCTGCTTCCAGCGCTGGCCGGCGGCGTCTTGATTGCAGCCGGCCGCCGGCCCGAGCTGCGCCACACCTTGACCGGGCAGGTATCGACGACGCTGATCCTCGTGTTGGTAGGCGGAGTGTGTCTGTTTCGGGGGCTCAATCAGGATTCGGGCGGCCTGTTGAACGCCGCCGAGGTGGTGATACCGGTGGCGACGATTGCCACCTTCGCTCACCTGGGCTTCGCCCTAAGGCGGCGGGCCGGGGCGGCTGAGGCCGGGTAACATTGGTGCCGGTCGCGCTAAGTGGGGTGCTGGCGGTACCCTGAACCGGCAATCCGCCTTAGCCGGACCGAATTCCATCGCTGAGGTCTGGGTTCTCAGAACTGGCCGCGGCAAACGGCGTTGAAGGTCGGGACCTGCGCAGCTCGGGTCTCCGAACCCCGTCAGGTCCGGAAGGAAGCAGCGGTAAGGAGAGTTCCCGGGGGTGCCGCAGCCACCCTGGCCGGAGCCGCGAACCGCGGTGCGAGCTGGGGGTCTTCGATCGATGCGGGGGTGCGCGGCCACCTTGATTTCTGATGCCTGAGTACCAATCGCTTTACCGCAAGTACCGCTCCCAGACGTTTGCGGACCTGGTGGGCCAGGACGCGGCGTCGCGAGCGCTGCAGGGTGCAATCGTGTCCCGTCGGGTCGCGCATGCGTACCTGTTCAGCGGTTCGCGGGGGACTGGGAAGACGTCGGCGGCGCGGTTGCTTGCCAAGGCGCTCAACTGCACCGGTCGCGGTCGCGATTCGGCGGAACCTTGCAACGCATGCCAGTCGTGCGTGGAGATGACCGCCGGTTCCGCGCTGGACCTGATCGAGATCGACGCCGCGTCGAATCGCGGCATCGACGAGATCCGCGACCTGCGCGAGAAGGTGAATCTCGCGCCGGCGCTTGGGCCGTTCAAGGTCTACATCATCGATGAGGCGCACATGCTCACCGAGCCGGCGTTCAACGCGCTCCTCAAGACCCTCGAGGAGCCGCCGGGGCACATCGTCTTCGTGCTGTGTACCACCGACGCGCAGAAGATTCCGCTGACAGTAATCGGTCGGTGCCAGCAATTTGTGTTTCGGCGCCACAGCGAGGAGCAGATCGCCTCACGGCTTTCTTACATCGCGGGCACCGAAAAAGTCTCGGTCGATGCCGATGCGATGGCGCTGATCGCGCGCACGGCGCAGGGCTCGATGCGCGACGCGGTGGGATTGCTCGATCAGCTGGTGCCTCTGGCGTCGGGGCCGATCTCGCTCGAGTCGGCGCGGTCGTTGCTGGGTATCGCGGATCCGCGTTTGCTCGACTCGCTGCTCGACGACGTGCTGGCGGGTCGGGCGGCGGAGGCGTTGACCGAGCTGAATCGCGTGTATGCGGCGGGGGCGGAGCTGCGGCAGGTCGTGCGCGGTTTGATGGAGGGATGTCGGGACCGGCTTGTGGCCGCACTGTCGAAGCGAGACCAGACGACGGCGCGCAGGCTGTCGAGCGTGCTCGATGCGCTGCTTCACCTCGACGGTGAGGTGCGGCGTCATGCGGAGCCGCGCTTTTTGGTCGAGGCGACGCTGGCGCGTCTTGCCGTGGAGGCTGAGACTGGTTCGGCGACTCAGCCCGCGGTCGCGGCCCCTGTCGTTGAACAGGTAAGTCCGCCCCCAGCCCCGCCGTCCCACGAAGTGGGTCGGCGCCCGGCAGGTGGGGAGGTGAGGGGGTGGTCGGAGGGTCTGGAGAAGTTGAATCGGACTGTGCGCGCTGTTTACCTCGATGCGCAGCCCGAGGTGGATGGATCGTTGCTTGTCCTCTGGTTTGGCTACGGGGTTCATCACAAGAAGGCGCAAGAGCAGTCGGCGCAGCTGATGCCACACGTTCGCGCGTGGCTGGGGGACGACGCGAAGATCGACTACCGGCTGCGCGATAACGATGCGACCAAGCCCGCGCAGCGTCCGGCCAGCCCTGAGGATGATCCTTTCGTGCGCGAGATCGTGCGCCGATTTGACGGTCGCGTGACGAGGGTGAAGGAGGTCTCCGAGTGAAGGATCCGATGAAGATGCTGCGCCAGGTGCAGCAGATGCAGGGCCGGATGGAGAAGCTGCAGAAAGACCTCGAGCATGAGACTGTTGAGGCGAGCGCAGGCGGTGGCGCCGTGACTGCGGTCGCCACAGGCACTCAAAAAATTGTTTCGGTGGTTATCGATCCTGATGCGGCGGGCGACGTCGAGATGCTGCAGGACATGGTCGTGGCGGCGGTCAACGAGGCAATCGACAAATCGAAACAAATGGCGTCGGAGAAAATGCAAGCGCTCACCTCAGGCCTGGGTCTTCCTCCCGGCCTCTTGTAAATGCCGCAGCTGCCCGAACCGCTGGAGCGGCTCATCCAGGAGCTGTCGCGGCTGCCTGGGATCGGGCCGAAGACCGCGCAGCGGCTCGCCTTCCATCTATTACGCGTCGATCGGGTGCGGGCCGATTCGCTGGCCCAGGCGATCGAAGACGTGAAGGCCCGCATCGGCTACTGCGAGCGCTGCTACAACATCGCGGAGGGCAGCCTGTGCTGGATCTGCGCGTCGCCTCGGCGGGACGCATCGGTGCTGTGCGTGGTCGAGTCGGCGTTTGACGTCCTGGCCATCGAGCGCACCTCCGAGTTCAGCGGGCTCTACTTCGTCTTGCATGGGGTGATCTCGCCGATCGACGGCGTGGGACCGGACCAGATCCACGTCCCTCAGCTCCTGGAGCGGGTCCGGGAGGAGGGGATGAGCGAGGTGATCATCGCGACCGACGCCGACATCGAGGGCGAAGCCACGGCGGTCTACCTCCAGCGGGCTCTTTCTCCGCTCGGCGCCCGGGTGACCCGTCCGGCGCATGGCCTCCCGGTCGGAGGCGACCTCGAATACGCAGACGAGCTGACGGTGGCCAAGGCGATGGCCGGCCGGAGGGCGTTCTAGCCGCCTTTACAGGCTGCCTTGCAATCTCGCCTTGAACGCAGGTATCATTCGCAGGTTCCTCCACCGAACAGGTTTCCTGCGCCCTCGGAAGGGTAAGAAGGCTGTTCGGCCGGTTGGAATCAGCACCTTGACAACTGAAGAGTGGGAAAGACTCTGAGAGTCTGAGAAGACTCAGGGCGAAGGCCTTGG
>VBII01000090.1 GCA_005887735.1 Chloroflexota bacterium | reverse complement strand
CTTGGGACCGGCGTCACCAATGCAGTGACGCGGCATCCGACTGTCACGGCCAACGCGATGGCAGCGGTGGCGGAGATCTCGCATGGGCGCGCGATCCTCGGTCTGGGCGCCGGCGACTCCGCGCTGTACGGCATCGGGCTGAAACCCCAGAAGGTTGCCGAGCTGGAGGAGGCGATCGGTTTCTTTCGCACTCACATCGACCGAAGTGTTCCGATCTACCTTGCGGTTAGCCAGCATCGCATGTGCGAGCTGG
>VBII01000089.1 GCA_005887735.1 Chloroflexota bacterium | reverse complement strand
GAGTCGTACGACTACGCCGAACACCTCTCAACTCGAGCGAGCCACAGCGCAGCCGTTTCCGACGACCTGGCTCGAGCCCTGGCCATCGTCGGAACCTCAGAGGAATGCGCGGTGCGGCTGCGCGACCTGCAAGCCACCGGTCTCGACGCTTTCATCTTTCCGCTCGCGGGCCGTCACCGGGCCGAGCGCTGGCGAAAGATCCGAGCGGAGGTCCTCGATCAGATCATGGTGTAGCCGCCGCTGACCGACAGCGTCTGGCCCGTGATGTAGGACGCCCGGTCGGAGGCCAGCAGCAGGACTGCCGGTACGACGTCGTCGGGCGTGCCGAGACGGCGCAGCGGATAAGCGCGGGCGGCCTTCTCGCGCACCTCTGGCGTGAACATCTTCGACTGCTCCGACGCCCACACCGACTCGCGTCCGGATGTCTCGGGCGAGCCGGGTATGAGACCCGGACAGACGACGTTCAGCGTGATCCCGTGCTTGCCGACCTCCCGTGCGATCGACTTCGACATCGCGATCACGCTCGCTTTGGTCCCGCTGTACACGGCCTCTCGCCACTCCCCCATTCGGCCCGCGTCGGATCCGATCGACACGATGCGTGCACGCACTGTGTTGATGAATCCCCACGTGTCGATCGCGATCTCGCGCTCCCACTCGCTGCGGGGCTTCTCCATGAAGAGGCGATCGATCGTCCACCCCGCGCAGTTGACGAGGACGTGCACGCCGCCGATCGAGCTCTCGACGAAGTCCACCGTCGAAGACACCGATTCCCAATCCGTCACGTCGGTGTGGCGGGCGATGATCGTCCCGGAGGGCGCCTCGGACTCCACCTTGCGCGCCTGCTCGTCGTCGACGTCGGCGATCACCACGCGTGCGCCCTCTTTGGCAAAGCCCAGAGTGATGGCGCGGCCAAGGTTCGAGGCGCCGCCGGTGACGATGACGACCTTTCCGCTCAGCCCCAGATCCATCGCGGGCAGCTTAATCGGCGAGGACCAGGGGGCGCGGCCCCCTGGTCTGCCGTCCGTTACTTCTTGGCTTTGGCTTCGCCGTTGCCGTTCAGCGAGCGCATGAACGTCGCGGCCAAGCCTTCCAGCGCGCCGCCGCCGCCGGTCACCAGGACCTCCGGCATGACGTCGAGCTTGCCCTCGGAGAGCGCGTTGGCGATGGCCACCGCCGCGGTCGGGGTCGAGCCCAGGCTCGCGACCTGAGCCTCGTAGCCCTTCGCCTTGGCCAGGCCGAGCGCCTCCATCGCCGCCGCATCGCCTAGCCCGATCGCCCGGCGCCGCGAACCTTCCGCCTCGCCTGTGACGCGAACGAATGCCGCCTCGCCGTCGGCCTCGGCCTTGCGCGCGTTGGCCCTGGCACGGTTGATGTCGACCGAGACCTGGGCCTTGGCCAGCTCGGCCTGCATGTCGGCCGTGCCGCGTGCCTTCTCCAGGTCGATGCGCACCGTCTGCGCGTCCTTCTGCTCCTCGAACGTCGCCTTCTCCTGGTTGGCGATCTCGCGGCGCGTCAGCACGGCGACGAGCTCCTGGGGAAACGTCACGTCCTGGATGTAAACGCCCCGCGTTTCGACCTCGTAGGCCGCCAGGTAGCGTGAGATCGCTTCCAGCGCCGCCGCCTGCACCTGGTCGCGCGTCTCGATGAAACGCACCGCCTCCAGGCCCTGCAGCGTGTTCCGGAAGTGGTTGCCCACGGCGGCCTGCAGGACCTCGTTGACGAGGTTTTGCATCGATCCGACCATCGAGATGACCTTGGGCGCCCGCGTGTCGGGCACGTGAATCTGGACCTGCAGGTCGATCTTGAAGATGAACCCCTCGCGGCTCTTGCCCTCGATCGGGCTCAACTGCGCGTCCAGGTTGTGCGCGACGGAGTTCGCCTCCGCCCAGTTCAGGGTGAGGATGAAGGTCGGCACCTTCTCCGCTGCGTAGATGCGCGGGTTCAGCGGGTACTTGCCGGTGCGCAGCGCCTCGCGCCATATGCCGCGGTGGCCCGGTTGGACGATCGAGCCGAACTTGAACTCCGGCCCCGATGTGTCGAGCGTGGGCAGTCCGACGTAGCCCTTGATCACGGCCACCTCGCCCTGGTTGACGACCAGCATGGGCGCCAGCTCGACCCGAACGAGAAATGGGTTGAGCAGGTAGGCGCCGTAGAGGAGCGGGTCATGCTGCAGCCCGATCCTGCCGCCTCGGTCGAGGAACGCCTGGAAGTCCTGGTAGTTGTTGTGCAGCTCGTTCTTCTTGCCGAGCAGAGCTTCTATCAGCTCCGAATCGGTGATCCCGGGCTGCTGCTCCAGGGCCTCGATGTCGCTGAAGCCGCCGATCCGGCACGCGATGTCGGCGGGGCCGAGCGGAGCGCCCTCGAGGGTGGTGACTATGCCGACCGTGTCCTGGTTGCCGTTGGGCGCGATGACGGTCACCCGGAATTGATCCGGCTGCATGCCGAACGAAGCGGGGGCCAGCGGTCCGCGCGCGACGATCTGCCGGTCGACCGGCAGCCCGTAGGCCTTCGACGCCGTGACCACCAGGAACGCGATCGGGTGAATCGGCGCGAGGGTGCCGGGCGCCAGAACCTGGCGCTGGACGCCCTTCTGGCCTTTGCCGTCGACGAACGCGCGCAAGTCGGTGAAGTTGCCGAACTCCGGCCGGTAGACGGCCGACTTGGCGCCGGTCGGAAGCGGTTCGCCGATCTGCGAGATGACGACGCCGATCTCGCCTGCCGGGACCTGCACCCAGGGGTACCTGAGGACGGCGTAGGTCGGCCAGAGCTTGAACCGGACGCCAGGCATGAGCAGCTCGGCCTGGTAGCCGGCCTCGCCCGCGAAGGCGATGGGCGTGTCGGTCGTGTTCTGCCGGCGCGACACCCGCTTGATGACCAACCCGATCTCGGCCGGGCCGATCGCGACGATCGATCTGCTGACGACGTAAAGCGCGAGCGCGACAAAGACGACTAGGAGGGACTCCAGCAGAACACTCATCTGTGTCTGCCTCCGAGGGCTCGATCCTTGCCCTTGAATGCGGGGTTCGCCCAAGCCGCGGGCGATTACCTATTCCTTACCCAGTTTCAGCCCGAAACATGCGCAAGATTTTTCTCCGAGAGCAATCTTGCGCACAACGCCACGACGAGCATCCAGGCCCATTGCCCGAGCGCACCAAGTCCGACCAAAGGGAGTCCGGACTCGGCGCGCCCGCCGACGCAGCTGAGCGAGGAGTCATCGCCGAGACAGCCCGGCGCTACGACCCAGAGCATCCAGACCAGGAAGACGGCTAACGCGAATCCGAGCGCAATGGCGCCGCTGGCGAGAAAAGTCAGGGCGTTATGCCGGCGTCGCAGGCCGAGCCCGATCGCGCAGGCGGCCAGCGTCAGATCGGCTTCGCAGGCGACGAGCGCAACGACAGGAATCAACACTCACCGCTAGAACGCGTCTGGCGCGGCTAGTCCCACCAGAACATCCACGTCCGGCTGCCCACCAGCGTCTTTGCGTACTCGCCCAGCGTGCCGGGGCCCTGCCAGATGTTATCGGGGCAGAAGGCGCAGTGCTCCACCGCGAGTGCCGTCGCCGTCTTCTCGTCCTGAGGTGGGTTGCCGACCGTCAGAAGAAGCGTGTCCGAGCCGATCTCGACGACGCGCGCCAGCCAGCGGATCTCCCACGAGCGAAGGACCGCTGACATTGGTGCTGGATCGTCATGGATGTTGACCGCGCCCATCCAGCCGATCGCGGTGATCGCATCCGCCGGCCGCTCGGCTGCGATCAGCGACAACCGGCGATCGCGCATCTTCTCCAGTAGATCTCGATCGTCGCGGAGCCGATTGGTCAATGGTGGCGCGGAGGCGAGTCCCGGGAATTTCGCGCTGAACGGCCGAACGGTGGCAGCCAACTCTTCGTCGTCGCCCTCTAGGCTCGCAGCCCAACCATTCGCCAGCTCGGCCGCCGCGTCAATCAGGACGATGGGGCGAGGATCGGACGGACTGAACTCTCCGCTTTCCCATGGACGCCTGGGATCCGAATCCATGGGCTGGAGCAGCAGCGGCACGAGGTTGATCGCAGCGGCGGCAGGGCGCACGCTGTGAAGCAGGCGTCCGGCGTCTGCGATCCTGCCGTCGGTCGCCCAGATGACCGGTTGCGTGATCGACCCCACGCGCTTGGCCCACCGGACATCGGCGTAGAGCCGGCGACCGGGCGGAAGTTGGACGTCACCGAGCGCGACCGGTCCGTCGCCCGGAAGGGTTTGCAGCTCGTAGGGCGGAAATGCGGGCGGCTTGCGGAATCCCGGCTCGGTTTCAGGTCGCGGTCCGGAGCCGGCGACCTCCTGGTAGCCCTCCTTGAGCTTCTCGGCGACCAGCTTCCTGACCCGCTCGGCAGCGTCTTCCCAGGAGTCGTGGCCCTTGGTCTGCGTCTGGCCATTCGTGCCGATGCGTCCGAAGTGGACCGTCACCTCCGAGCCGCTCTGGCTGATCTCCCAGAACTTGCTCGAGCCGCCGCCGACGAACTCGAACCGCCGCACAGCTACGAAATCTAGCCCGACGCGAGTCCCAGGTAGGACTCCTGGATGGTCGGGTCGGCCAGCAGCTCGGCCGAGATCCCCGACTTGGTGACGCGCCCTGTCTCGACCACGTAGGCGCGCTCGGATATCGACAACGCCGTATCGATGTCCTGCTCGACCAGCAGAACGGCGGTCCCGGAGGCCGCGATCTCGGGCAGCCGGGCCACGATCTCGTCCACGGTCTTCGGCGCCAGGCCGAGCGAAAGCTCGTCGATCAGGAGCAGATTCGGCATGCTCATCAAGCCGCGGCCGATGGCGCACATCTGCTGCTCGCCGCCTGACATCGTCGAAGCCGTCTGGTTCAAGCGCTCACCGAGCGCCGGGAAGAGCTCGATGACCCGAGTGAGGTCGCGGTTGTTCTTGCGCCAACCGCCGAGGAGAAGGTTTTCGCGGACGGTGAGCCCCATGAAGAGCCGCCTCCCCTCCGGCACGTGGGCGATTCCCAGCTCGACGATCGATTCGATAGAAGAGCCGGCGATCTCGTGATCCTGGAAGGTGATGCTGCCGGAGCGGATCCGGATCATCCCCGTCAGCGCGCGTAACAGGGTGGTCTTGCCGGCGCCGTTGGCTCCTACCAGCGCGACGATCTGGTTTGGTTCGACGGCGATGCTCACGTCCCACAAGACCTGAATCCGGCCGTAGCCCGCGTCCAGGTTGCGCACCTCGAGAAGGCTCACTCCGACCTCCGATTCACGTACCGATGGCCCAGGTAGGCCTCGACGACGCGGGGATCGGAAAGGACTTCGCGGGGTGAGCCCAGGGCCAGGATCGACCCATGGTGCAGGACCAGGATGCGGTCGCTGACCGAGACGATCGCCTTCATCACGTGCTCGACGGCGACGATGGTGATCCCGCTGTCGCGCAGGCGGTGGATGAGCTCGACCGCAGACTCGATCTCGTGATGACGAAGGCCGGCCATGACCTCGTCGATCAGAAGCAGGCGCGGACGGGACGCCAGCGCCTTTGCCAGCTCGAGCCGGCGCGCGTCGGCGACGCTGAGCTGTGTCGGCGCCGCATGCGCGTGTTTCGCGATCCCGACCAGCTCGAGCAGCTCATCCGCTGTCGCGAGCGCATCTCGCACGCTGCCGTCGCGCTCATTTCCGTGCATCGCGCCGATGGCCACGTTCTCGCGAACCGTGAGGCCGCGAAACGGCTTCACGATCTGGAAAGTGCGGGCAACCCGGTCGTGGGCGATCACCCACGGGCGCCGGCCGGTGACGTCCTGACCGGCGATCAGCACCTGGCCCGTGGTGGGCCGCGCGTGGCCCGTGATGAGGTTGACGAGCGTGCTCTTGCCCGCCCCGTTGGGACCGATCACTCCGAGGATCTCACCCTCCGAGACCGAAAAGCTGACGTCCCGGAGCGCCCAGAGTCCGCCGAATCGCTTCGCGAGGTGGCGGACCTCGAGCACCGCCGTGGACGGTACTTCGGAGGGAGCGATCACAGCCGGTACCGCCTCACGTTGTCGAGGACCGAGAAGTGGCGCGTCCGCCAAGCGTCTCGGACGTAGATGACGACTCCCTGCGGAAAGAAGACGACGACGAGCACGATGATCGCCCCGAAGATCAGCTGATTGAAGCTGCCGAGATTGACGCGCAGGAACTGCGACAGCAGCTGGAGGCCGACGGCGCCCACGAGCGGGCCGCCGACGGAGCCGCTGCCGCCGATCACAACCATGATCACCATCAACACGGTGAAGCTCGCGTCGAACACATCGGTCGGGTAGAACTCGATCTGCTGGAAGGCGTAGAACGCGCCGGCGCAGGCGACGATCGCCGCCGAAACACCGAACGCGACGACCTTCACCACGGTCGTGTTGATGCCAATGGCTCCGGCCGCATCCTCGTCCTCGTGCACGGCGACCATCGAGTAGCCGAAGCGGCTCCGGGCAAGCACAGTGGCGAGGGCGACCGAGACGGCGGCGAGCACGAGAAACGCGAGATAGAAGCCTGGCTTGCCGAAGTACGGCGTCGGCGCGTCGGTGCCGAAGGTCGGGATTGTGATCCCGCCACCGCCGCCGGTGACCGAGGTCAGGTTGTTGATCACCTCGCGAGCGCCCTCGGCGGCGCCCAGGGTCGCAATCGCGAAGTAGTGACCTCGCAGGCGCAGCAGCGGCACGCCGATCGCCACTGCAAACACCACCCCGACGACCACTGCGACAGGGAGCGCCGCCCAGAACGAGACGTGGTAGCTGTTCATGAGCACGGCCACGGTGTAGGCGCCCAGACCGAAGAAGGCGACCTGGCCGAAGCTTGCATAGCCCGTGTAGCCGCCGATGATGTTCCACGCCTGGGCCAGCGCAACGAACAAGAAGACCGAGGTGAGCAGGCGCTGCGTGCCTGGCTCGATCAATTGCTGCAAGCCCAGCATGGCCACGAACACCGCAAGACCGACCAGGGCAGGCCAGGAGTTGGCCGGCGTCCGCGTGCGGATCCATTCGCGAAACAAACCCTGTCTGCTGCGCGCGCGACCCCGCAGGATCTCGGCCATCGGGCGTTGCGTCGAGTCTCCGCTCAAACCTCGACGCGCCCGCCGTACAGCGCCTTTCCGATGAGGCCTGACGGCCGGATGATCAGAGTGATGATCAGCACCGCCATCGCGATCGCGTTCACCCAGGTTCCTGTCAGCAGCAGACCACCGAGCGATTCGGCGATGCCCAGCACCAGCCCACCGACCAGCGCGCCGTACATGTTGCCGAGGCCGCCGAGGACCGAGATCACAAACGCGTCGAGCGTGAGCTGACCGGGGGTCGTCGTCGGGTTGAATGACCCGACCGTGGCGATCATGGTCCCGGCAACTCCGGCCAGCGCCGCGGCGATGCCAAACGTCACCGCGTAGATATGACGTGCGCGTATGCCCATCAAGCGCGCGGCGCCGCGGTCCATGCCGGTGGCGCCGATGGCGTGGCCCAGACGCGTGCGCGACATCAACAGCGCGAGGGCGACGGTGATGCCGAGGGCGAGAAAGCACGCCGCCAGCCGGCCGTACGGCACATTCACTGCGCCAATCGCGAAGCTCTGCGACGCGTATGAGGTGTCGATGGTCCGGTCATCGGCCTTGAACAGCAGCTGAAGCCCGTTCAGGATGACCAGGTTCAAGCCGAACGTGAGGAGAAGTGTCAGGAAGATCGGGGCGTTGATGACGAGGTTGATCAGGCCGCGCTGCACGACGTAGCCGAAAGCAAAGAGCGCCACCGCGACGACCGGTATGGCGAGGAACGGGTCAAGGCCAAATCGAACGTTCAGTATCCAAGCGACATATGCGCCGGCCACGGCGAGCGCACCGTGGCTGAAGTTGACCACGTTCATCACTCCCCAGACGAGTGAGAAGCCGACGGCGACGAGCCCCAGGAGGCCGCCCTGGACCACGCCATAGGCCGCGGCCTGGAGGAACCGCGACATCTACGAGACGGCGGGCCAGATCGCTTGCTTCGTCGCCAGGTTGCTCGGATAGATGGTCACGAAGGCCGACTTCTGAATCTGGATCACGTACATCGGCTTACTCGTGTTCATGCCGGTGGAGTCGAACTCGATGTGGCCGTAGAAGGTGTCGGCCTTCAGGCCCACCAGTGCGGTGCGCACGGCCGCCGGATCGACTGAGCCCGCCTTCTCGATCGCCAGCGCGAGCGCCTCGCACCCGGCAGCCGCGTCGGCCGCCTGGTAGGGGTACTGCTGGGACGACCAGCCGTAGGTGTTGGTGAAATTGGTGAGGAATTCATGCGCGCTCCCGAACACGGGGTCCGAGGCGGAGATTTCCGGCACCCACTGGGTGCTGCCGAAAATGCCTTCGGAAGACTTGCCGAGGGCCGAGATGAACGCCGGAGTTGGCGGTGCAACCGTTGCCGCGAACCCGTCCTTCGGCTTCACACCCAGCTCAGAGGCCTGCTTCACGGCGGCGACGGCCTCGTTGAGGTGCGCAGAGATGATGATCACGTCGGGGTTCGTGCCTTTGATCGCGATCAGCGCGCTCGACACGTCGGTGGCGTTGGCCGTGACCTTGGTCGACGAGGTGTAGGCCGTCGCCGAGGGTACGACGGTCATGCCTTTGGCCTTGGCTTCAGTCACGCCCTGCTCGGCGGCGTGCTGGCTGAAGCCGTCGCTGGCGGCGATGATCGCCACCGTCTTGGGCGCAGGGCTGAGGGCCGACAGCGCGTCGATGATGCTCGTCACGTAGGAGCTGCTGGGCGAGAGCACGGCGAACGTGTTCTTGTAACCGTGGCTGAAGATCGCCGTGTCGGCGCCGTTGCTGTCGACCATCACCTGCGCGTTGCGCTCGACCACGGGCGCCACCGCCGTGGTGCCCGCTGAACCATAGGGGCTGAGGATCAGCTTGTCACCCTGGTCGTGGAACTGGTCGACGATCTGCGCCGAGGTCGCGGCGACGCTCTGGTCGTCCTCTATGACGAGTTTCACCTGGTGCGACTGGCCGCCGTAGCTGATGCCCCCCTTGGAGTTCAGCGTCTGCACACAGAACTTGTAGCCCTGGAGCGTGTACAGGCCCTCGGCCTGTCCGAATGCCCCTGTCTGAGAGACGGGCGCGGCGAAAGTCACGTTCGAGCCCGATCCTGAGGTGGTGCCGCCTCCGCCACACGCGGCGGACACGAAGACGGCCATGGCAACCATTCCCGATGCAGAAAACCGGTGCATCATCACGACTCCCCCCTAATCTGCCGGCGATCTATGCGTTGGTATACAGCATTCGGGGCAGGAGGTACATCGCGCGCCGTTCAGGGTCGAACGTCGAACTTCTTAGCCAGGTCGGCGGGCAGCGTCAGCGCCGGATCGAGGTCGCGCAGCAGACCGCCCGCCTGCAGCGCTTTGACAACAAGGCTGGAGCAGATCTCGTGGTTGCGGCGGACCCATCGGAGTGGCCAGCCGAACAGGAGATGGAGACCCGCGCCCAGCATGTCGAGGTATCCGAACGCCTGCCCCACCTGACGCTCGGCGTAAGCCACCGTTCGGGAACGGCCATCCGGGTCGAGTTCGGCGCCCAGTCGCACGAGGTGGTACTCGTCATCGCGATAGCGCGAGATCGGACTGCGCCGCACGCCCATCGACTCGGCTTCGACCAGCGTCCCATCCAGGCCCACGATCACGGCGGAGTGGCTCCAGTGCGCGAAGGGCGCATCGGGCCCTTCGAATCGGCGCTTCTGCGCCAGGCGGATCAAGCCGGCGAACAGGCGGTGCCGGTGGGTCAGGATGAAATCGCCGGGGTCGAACTCGGGTGCGTCAGCGCCTGGGCCGAATCGCTCGACATTCGCCATTTCTCACGTCGTTAACGCATGGAATCCGACGCGCGGGAAGACCTCCTCGGCAAAGCGCGTGATCACGCCGCCCTCGAACGCGTTGGGCAGGTTGACGATGAAGTACTGGATTCCCGCTTCGGCGTACTCGTGAATGAACTCCGCGATGCGGTCGGCATCGCCGTGCAGCGGGTGCCAGGAGCGGATGAACGCTTCCTCCTGGCCCGTGCGGCGGGCGGTGTCCGAAACCACGCGGTCGATCTCACGACGGTCGCCGAGGATCGTGTAGAACTCGATCGTCTTCAAAACCGAGTCGTAATCGCGTCCGACGCTTGCGCAGTGCTCCCGGAGCACATCCAGCTTGTGCCGGACGGTCTCGACGTCGGCGTTGAAATTGCACGCATCTCCGTGCTGGGCGACGAGCTTTAGCGTCACTTTCTCCCCCGCGCCACCGATCCAGATCGGCGGATGCGGCCTCTGCACCGGCTTCGGCTGATTGATGGCCCCGCGCAGCTTGTAGTAGCGGCCGTCGAAGGTAGCCTCGTCCTCCGTCCACATCGCCTTGATCACCTGCAGCGATTCGCGCAGCATGCGAAGCCTGTCTGGCGTGTCCGGATATTCGTAGCCGTAGGCCTCGTACTCGTGCTCGTACCAGCCGGCGCCGATGCCCAGGATCAGGCGGCCGCGGCTCATCACATCTATACCGCTCGCCATCTTCGCCAGCAACGAGGGTGGCCGGTAGCTGTTGCATGTGACCATCTGGCCGAGCCGGATGGTCGTCGTGTCACGAGCGAGCGCGGCGATCGAGGTCCAGCATTCGAACACCGACTCGAGCTGCGGAGTCGGCACCGTGTGAAAGTGGTCGTAGAGAAAGATGGCGTCGAAGCCGGCGGTCTCGGCTTCCTTCGCGCAGCGGCTCATGGTCTCGTACTTTTCGACTGGGTCGGGGACGTCTGCGAGGTCCATTCTCCAACCCTGGGGCACGAAGACGCCGAGCTTCAGCTCGCTGCCCGCCACGGGCTAATTGTCGGGTGTCTACGAAGGCGTCGGAGGCATCTCCTGTCGAGCGGTGCTCTGCGCCACCGGCTCGCTTTGGCGCAACACCTCCTGCGGAGAGCTCACTTCGTCCGTCGCGGGTTCGCCGAAGCCGACCACCTCCGGGGCGGTTGTCGCCTCGGCCGGTTTGACCGGTGCGAGCTCCACGGCCTCGGTGACCGCGGCAGGTGCCACGAGCGGCCGGCGACGGTGCACGGCGATCGCGATGCCGAGCCAGACGAACATCGCCAGCAGCGCCACACCGAAGCCCGAAGCTGCGGCGGCGGGAATGTAGACGGTGAGGTCAGGCGGTGTCCTGTCTTTGCCCGCCAGGACCTCGCTTTGGGTGCCCAGGATGTCG
>VBII01000088.1:9206-24898 GCA_005887735.1 Chloroflexota bacterium | reverse complement strand
CTCTGAGTTCGTGGGGTCCTATTCGGTCGTCCGCGGGGTCTCGGGCTGGTTGGTCACCACGGTGTGGTGCCGGAACTGGACGTTGTCGGGCACCCCCGCGTTCGGCTGCTTGGCTTTCTTCTTCTTTTTCTGCTCGCGGCCCTGTTTGTCGCGTCCTTTAGCCATGGCGCCCAGTTTCCACGACCAGGGCCAGTTCGCGCAAGAACGATTCCACGTCGGTGACCAGGCCGACCGACTGCCAGCTGCCTCGGTCGGCCAGCTTGGTCACCACCGCGGGGTTGATGTCGACGCAAACCGTGCGCACGCCGGCCGGCAGCATGTTGCCGGTGGCGATCGAGTGCAGCATCGTGGAAAGCATCAAGGCTATACGGACCCCGGGCAGCGCGGCCCTCATGCGGCGCTGCGCCTCGACCATCTCTGTGATGACGTCGGGCAAGGGGCCGTCGTCGCGCACCGAGCCGGCGAGCACGACCTCGACCTGGTGCTCGATCGCCGATTTCATCACGCCCGACTTGAGCTGCCCGCTCTCGACCATCTGGCGAAGGCCGCCGGCCGCGCGAACGCGGTTGATGGCGCGCATGTGGTGCTCGTGGCCGTGCTCGATCGCAAGCCCGCTCTCGATGTTCACGCCCAGCGCCGTGCCAAACAGCGCCGACTCGACGTCGTGGACCGCGAGTGCGTTGCCGGCGAACAGCACCTGGACGAAACCAAGCTCGATCAGCCGCGTGAGATAGACACCCGCGCCGGTATGCACCACCGCAGGCCCTGCCACCACCAGGATGCGACCGCCAGACTCGCGCACCTGCCGCATCTCGTCGGCGATCCCCGCGATGAGGACCTTCTTTGGTTTCTCTGCCGACACCTCGCTGCCCATGAAGCTGAAGATCTCGGTCTGCCGCGACCGCTCCAGCGGAGTCACGCGCACGCCCTGGTGGCCGATCACCACCTCCATGCCGGGCTTCGCGTCCTGAAAGACGATGCAGCGCGCTTTGCCTGACTTGCGGTCGACGGCGATCGCCGCGTCCATCTCGATGTTGTCGACACCCACCCAGCGCCCGTCGATCAGGATCTCGGTGGGCAGATTGCTCGTCGAATAAAAACCCTCCGGGAACACTCCCTCATGGGTCACCTTGTCGACACGCACGGGCTGCTCGTGCTCCGCCGTGGCGCCGAGAGAGCGGGCACGCTGCACGATTCGGTCCAGCACCTCGGGTGAGTCGGCGTAGACCTCCATCCGGCAGATCGACGTGTCGGTCTTGTGCTGGCCGACCTTCAACTCTTCGATGGTGAAGTTCCCGCCCAGGTCCATGACAATGTCCATCACCTGGGGCAGCATCATCGAGTCGATGATGTGGCCCTGCAGGACCAGGCGCGCGGTGTGCCGGCCCTCCGTCAAGCTCGCGCTCCGGCCGCGGCGTTGATCTGCGCCTTCAATGCAGCGGCTTCACGCGCCGGGCTCTTCGCGTAGAGCACGCTGCGGCTTGCAGCGATGAGGCAGGATGCCGGGTCGCCGTTCCACGCGGCGCGCACCGCAGCCTCGACGTCGCCGCCCTGGGCCCCGACGCCGGGCAGCAGGAATGGAAGGTCGCTCACGGCGCGGACCTCGGCGACCTGCTCCGGCGCGGTCGCACCCACGACCAGGCCGACATTGCCCTTCTCGTTCATTCGCTCAGCGAGCGCGGCAACGTGCCGATAGACAGGCTTGCCGTCCGAGGCCAGATGCTGCAGGTCCGCGGCCCCGGGGTTCGATGTGCGGCAGAGCACGTAAACGCCGCGGTCTTCGTACTTCACAAACTCCTGGAGCGAGTCGGCGCCGAGGTACGGATTGACGGTGGCGGCATCCATCCCCAGGGTCCCAAAGGCCGCGCGCGCATAGGCACGCATCGTGTTGTCCATGTCGCCCCGCTTGGCATCGAACAGGAACGGCGTCGTCGGCGCCTCGTCGCGCAGCTC
Organism: Chloroflexota bacterium; assembly: GCA_005887735.1. Taxonomy (GTDB): domain Bacteria; phylum Chloroflexota; class Dormibacteria; order Dormibacterales; family Dormibacteraceae; genus 40CM-4-65-16. The sequence goes on along the minus strand of VBII01000088.1, from coordinate 22,945 downwards.
CATCAGCACCTTCCATCCGTCGGGCCCGTATTGCTCCCAGAAAGCGCTGTTCGGCTTGAAGCAGCAGACGTGCTCTTCGGTCTGGCGGACGACCTCCAGGCAGTGTCGCAATGCACCCGCCGCGCCGCCTTCGATGCGGTCGGGATCAGGATCGAGCCCGACGCAGAGCAGCGTCCGGCGATCTCTCGAAAGCGTGCGGAGACGTTCGAAGTAGCCCAAGCCCTACAAATGGTAATTAGCGCCGCAAGCGACAATTGAAGGGTGAGAATCGCACTCGCCCAGGTCAACCCGACGGTCGGCGACCTTCCGGGCAACGCGCGCCTCGTCATCGACGGCATCGAGCGCGCTCGCGACCAGGGGGTGGACATCGTCTGCTTCCCCGAGCTGGTCATCACGGGATATCCGCCGGAAGACCTGGTCCTCAAGCCCTCGTTCGTCCGCGACAACCTGGCTCAGCTGGACCTGATCGCGCGACAGACAAAGGGCATCTCGGCGGTGGTCGGGTTTGTCGACGAGGACGGCGACATCTTCAACGCCGCGGCATTCCTGCACGACGGCGAGGTGAAGGCCGTCTATCACAAGGTGTTCCTGCCCAACTACGGGGTGTTCGACGAGAAGCGCTATTTCCAGCCCGGGCACAGGTGCCCCATCGTCGAGCTCGACGGCGTGCGGATCGGCCTTTCGGTTTGCGAGGACTGCTGGTTCCCGTCAGGCCCGATGGCGTGGCAGGCGCACCACGGCGCCCGGCTGCTGATCAACATCAACGGCTCGCCTTACCACTACGGCAAGCGCGCGCCGCGCGAGGCTATGGTCGGCGGACGCGCAGCCGACTACGGGGCGTTCGTCGCGTGGGTCAACACGGTGGGCGGACAGGACGAGCTCGTGTTCGACGGCAACAGCGTCGTGTTCGACCCGCACGGCAAGCTGATCGCGCACGCCGAGTCGCTCGTGCCCGACCTTCTGGTTTGCGATTTCGATCCCGCGTTGCCCATCCACCACTCGCCAGAGAAGCTGCGTTACGAGGCGGATGCGGCGCAGCGCCTGGACCTCGACGTGTCCGAGGTGTCACTCACGACCGCTTCCAAGTCGAGGATCAAACCGCAAATCAAGAATCGGCTCGCGACGCCGCTCGAGGGCGCGGCCGAGATCTACGCCGCCGTCGTCCTCGCCACCGGGGACTACATGCGCAAGCAGGGTTTCAAGAAGGTCGTCATCGGAATGTCAGGCGGCGTCGACTCGGCGCTGACCGCGGCGATCGCTTGCGACGCGCTCGGTCCGGAGAACGTGATCGGCGTCCGGATGCCTTCTCGACACACGTCCTCCGAAAGCCTCGACGATGCCGGGATGACCGCCGAAAACCTCGGCATGCAGCTGATGGACTTCTCAATCGAGCCGCCACACGAGGGCTTCGAGAAGATCCTGGCGCCCGCCTTCAAGGACACCAAGCCAGGGGTGGCGGAGGAAAACGTCCAGCCGCGAATCCGGTCGACGATCCTCCACGCGCTTTCCAACAAGTTCGGCTACATCGTGCTCAGCACCGGCAACAAGTCGGAGCTGGCCACCGGCTACGGGACCCTGTACGGCGACATCGCCGGCGGCTACGCGGTGCTCAAAGACATCACCAAGACCACCGTGTACGAGCTCTGCCGCCACCGCAACACGCTTGGCCCCGCGATCCCGGAGCGCGTGATCACCAAGGCACCCTCGGCCGAGCTGAAGCCCGACCAGAAGGACACCGACAGCCTGCCGCCCTACGACGAGCTGGACCCGATCCTGAAGGGCTATATCGAAGAGGACCTCAGCCCTGAAGAGCTGGTCGCGGCGGGGAACAAACCGGAGACCGTCGCGCGCGTCATTCAGCTGGTCGACCGGAGCGAGTACAAACGCCGCCAGGCGCCGCCGGGCGTGAAGATCACCCCGCGGGCCTTCGGCCGCGACCGCCGGATGCCGATCGTCAACCGCTACAACCCGAATGGGGCCCGGGCGAAGTAAAGCCCGCGGCATAATTTCTATCGATGGGACGTATAGACAGGAGCTATGGCCGGGGCGTTTGACGTAGTCGTGATCGGCGGCGGCCCCGGGGGCTATGTCGCCGCCCTCCGGGCGGCTCAGCTCGGGGCCAAGACGGCCATCGTCGAGAAGGACCGGATGGGCGGCACCTGCCTGGTACGGGGCTGCATCCCGACCAAGGCGCTGCTCCAGTCGTCTGAGCTGTATACGCAGGCCCGGGAGGGCGCCGTGTTCGGCGTTGTCGCCGACCATCTCGCCTTCGACTGGACCGCCGCCCAGAAGCGCAAGACCTCGGTCGTCGACCAGCTCGTCAAGGGCGTCGACGGGCTGCTCAAAGCCGGCGGCGTGACCGCGTTCAAAGGCGGCGCCCGCCTGGCCGGCAAAGGCACGGTCGACGTGGCCGGCGAGCAGCTGACGGCGAAAGACATCGTCATCGCCACGGGGTCCGCGGTCGCGCGCATCCCGCTGCGTGGGGTCGAGCTGACGATCGACTCCGACCAGGTCCTGGAGCTCAAGGAGGTCCCACGCCGGCTGGCGGTCATCGGCGGTGGCGTCGTGGGGATGGAGTTTGCGGCCATGTTCGCCGCCCTGGGCAGCAAGGTCGCGGTGCTCGAGATGCTCCCGCAGGTCCTGGCGATGGTCGACGCCGACCTCGTCGCCGTCTACACGAAGCATCTGACGGGTCTTGGCGGCGAGATCCACACGGATAGCAAGGTCTCCGAGGTGACCAAGCAAAACGGTGCGCTGCAGGTGCGCTTCTCGACCGGCGGCGAAGGTGGCGCTGTGGACGCCGACCAGGTCTTGCTGGCTGTCGGGCGGGTGCCCTACACGCACGGTCTCGAAGCGGATAAGGCCGGGGTGAAGCTAGACCGCTACCGCGTCGTGGTGGACCAGCACCTCCACACCGACGCCGACGGCATCTGGGCCATAGGCGACGTGATCGGCGGCATCATGCTCGCGCACGTCGCGTCGTACGAAGGGGTGTGCGCGGTGGAGAACATCGCCGGGCACGGCAACCGCATCCCCGATTACCACGCCGCGCCCAACTGCATTTACACCGACCCCGAGATCGCGCACGTCGGGCTCGGCGAGAAAGAGGCGAAAGAAAAAGGCATCGCCGTCAAAATCGGAAAGTTTCCTTTCGCCGCCGCGGGACGAGCCCTGACGCTCGGCCAGACCGACGGGTTCGTCAAGATCGTCGCGGATGCGGAGTCGGGCAAGCTGCTCGGCGCGCACATCATCGGGCCACGCGCCACCGACCTCATCGCCGAGGCGACGCTCGCCGTGCAAAACGGCCTGACGCTGGAGCAGATCGATCTAACGATCCACGCCCACCCCACGCTGCCCGAGTCGTTGATGGAGTCAGCGCTGGCCGCGCAGGGTCGGGCTATACACATCCCCAACCGAAAGGTAAATCCCACTCTCCCCACAGGGGAGAGGGTTGGGGAGAGGGGCGTGGCCCAGGCAAGCAGTCAAGCCAACAATCAAAATCGGGAGAAGCAAATGGTCGCCCCCGTCAAGCCCTCTTCCCCACCTCCCACGCCCAGCGCGATCAACCCCAAGTCGCTCGAGCTGACCAAGGGCAATCGCGACTTCCTGCTCGGCCTGCACCGCCAGATGCAGCTCATCCGCCGTTTCGAAGAGCGCGCGCAGGAGCAGTACACGAAGGCAAAGATCGGAGGCTATTGCCACCTCAACATCGGCGAGGAGGCAACTGTCGTCGGAGGCATCCTTGCCCTCAAGGCAAACGACTGGATCTTCACCAGCTACCGCGAACACGGGCACGCGATCGCCCGCGGAGTGGACCCCAAGGCAGTCATGGCCGAGCTCTTCGGCAAGGAAACCGGGACCTCACACGGACGCGGTGGGTCGATGCACCTCGTCGACTACAGCCGCCGCTTCATGGGCGGCTATGGAATCGTCGGAGGCCACCTGCCTCTGGCCGTCGGTGGCGCCTGGGCGGTGAAATATCGCAAGCAGCCCGACGTGATCTTCTGCATGTTCGGTGACGGCGCCACCAACATCGGCGCCTTCCACGAGTCGCTGAACATGGCCAAGGTCTTCGACCTTCCCGTGGTCTGGTTCTGCGTCAACAACCGTTACGGCATGGGCACGCCGGTCGAGAAGGCGTCGGCTGTCGCCGACATCTACAAGAAGGCGTGCGCATACGACATGGAGTCGATCCAGATCGACGGCATGAACCTGCGCGAGGTCATGCTGCGGACGAGCGAGATAGTCGAGAAGACGCGCAAGGATTCGGTGCCTCGCTTCATCGAGTCGCTTTGCTACCGCTTCCGAGGCCATTCGGTGGTCGACCCGGACAAGTACCGATCGGCCGAGGACAAGGAGAAGTGGCGCAAGGCGGACCCCATCGTCGCCTTCGAGCACGAGCTGGAGAAGAGCGGCCTGGCGGACGAGGAGTACTACAAGAAGGTGCGCCAGGAGGTCGACGCCGAGGTCCGCGACATCATCGAGTTCGCGGACCAGAGCCCGGATCCCAACCCGGACGACCTCTACAAGTACACCTACGCGGGCCAGTGGGACAACCGGCCCGAGCTGCGAGCAGAGAGAGTTTGATGGCGACCGCAACACCGGCCAAGGCGCCGGCCGCCTCCAACGAAAAGCTCTACCGCGTCGCTCTACGCGAGGCTCTGGCGGAGGAGATGGAGCGCGACGACTCGATCTTCCTGATCGGCGAGGACATCGGGACATTCGGCGGCGCCTATCGCGTCACCGAGGGCCTCCTCGACAAGTTCGGTCCGCAGCGCGTGGTCGATGCGCCGATCGCCGAAGAGGCGATTGTGGGCACAGCCATCGGGGCGGCCATGCTCGGCCTGCGTCCCGTGGTCGAGCTGATGACCATCAACTTCTCGCTGATCGCTTATGACCAGATCGTCAACAACGCGGCCAAGATCCGCTACATGTTCGGCGGCGAGGTCAAGGTGCCGATGGTGATCCGGATGCCAGGCGGCGCCGGACACCAGCTCTCCGCCCAGCACTCGCACAGCTTTGAAGTCCTATACGGACTGATCCCCGGCCTGCTGGTCGTCGCGCCGACGACGCCGGCGGATGCGAAGGGCATGCTCAAGTCCGCCATCCGCGCGGACAATCCGGTGATGTTCCTCGAATCGATGAGCCTCTACAACGTGAAGGGCGAGGTTCCAGGCGGCGATTACACGACACCGCTGGGCAAGGCGGCCCTTCGGCGCACGGGTTCTGACGTGACGATCGTCGGCGTCTCCAGGATGGCCGTTCTCGCCAATGAAGCCGCAAAGCAGCTCGAGGAAGAGGACATCGACGCCGAGGTCGTCGACCTGCGCTCGATCCGGCCAATCGACTGGGAGCCCATCGTCGAGTCGGTGCGCAAGACAAGCCGCTGCGTCGTGGTCGAAGAAGGCTGGTCGACGTACGGCGTGACCGCCGAGCTCGCAGCCGGCGTGCAGGAGCGCTGCTTCGATTACCTGGACGCGCCCATCCGCCGACTGGGCGGCGCCGAGGTGCCGATGCCGTACAACCAGCAGCTCGAGAAGACCTCGATCCCCACGAGCGAGGACATCAAGCGCCTGGTCCGCTTCACCCTCGGTAGGAAACCCGATGCCTGACCCGGTGGATTCCGCACGTCTGGCGTCACCCGTGCGGAATTTCGGGCTGCGTAGCGAACGTCTGGCGTCAGACGTGCGAAATGGCGGGTTGGGCTGATGCCTGACATAAACATGCCCAAGCTCTCCGACACGATGGAGGAGGGCACGATCGTCGAGTGGAAGAAGAAGAGCGGCGACCAGGTGAAGACCGGCGACGTGTTGGCCGAGGTCGAGTCTGACAAGGCGACCTTTGACCTCGAGGCCGATGCGGACGGCGTGCTGCAGATCCTGGTCGAACAGGGCGTGCCGGCCAAGATCGGGGCGCCGATCGCGAAGATCGGCGAGGCAGGTGAGCCGGCTCCCGCGAAGCAACCACCTCCGCAGAAGGCGGCCGCCGAGCCGAAGGGCAAGGAACCCGAAGCTCCCGCCCCGAAGGCGGAGCCAGTTGCAGCCCCTCCGGCGGCTGCGCCGCCATCTCCCCGTGAACGGGGAGGACAGGACGGCCAGCAGGACGGCATCAAGGCGTCACCGCTGGCGAAGCGATTGGCGGCCGAGATGGGCGTCGACCTTTCCTCGCTGAAGGGCAGCGGCCCGGAAGGCCGGATTGTCAAAGAAGACGTGGTAGCGGCAGGCGGCACCCGGCCCGCGGCTGACCGCCGCCGCACTCAGCCTGCAGGTGACAGGCGCGCCGGTGCGGAAGTTGAGATCGTCGAGCCCAACCGCATGCAGGCGACGATCGCGCGCCGAATGGCCGAGGCAAAGTCCACCATCCCGGAGTTCCAGGTCACGGTCGAGGCCCGGGTCGACCTCGCGGTCAGCCTGCGGCAGCAGCTGAAGGACTCTGTGCCGGGCGCCGAAAAGGTGACCATGACCGATTTCCTGGTCCGCGCCTGCGCGCTCGCCTTGCGCAAGTTCCCCGAGGTCAACAGCTCCTGGGTCGAGGGCAAGTTCCAGCGCAAGCGCTCGATCAACATCGGCCTCGCCGTCGCACCGAGCCAGGGCATGGGCTTGCTCGTGCCGGTGGTGCACGACGCCGACCTGAAGGACCTGATCCAGATCTCGATCGAGTCGCGCCAGGTCATCGAGCGCGCCCGCTCAGGCCGCCCGAACGAAGGCGACCTTTCCGGCGCAACCTTCTCCATCTCGAATCTCGGCATGTACGGAGTCGACGAGTTCGTCGCCATCATCAATCCGCCCGAGGCGGGCATCCTCGCGGTGGGTGCGATCAAAGACGTACCGGTGGTCGAAGGGGGACGAATCGTTCCCGGCAAGGTGATGCGAATGACGCTGTCCGTCGACCACCGAGTCTTTTACGGTGCGACAGCGGCTCAGTTCATGGCCGAGGTCAAGAGGCTGGTGGAGAATCCGGTGACCCTTCTTGTCCCGCCGGCCTGAAGTCCACATTCCGGCGGCATACCTACGGATAGTCCGGACGAAGCAGCACGAAGCCCAACGCCAACGCCGGATAGTCCGGACTATCCGGGATTTCAGCGGCTCCTAGGCCACAGCAGCAGGCGCGGCGGGCTCGGTTCTCACCTTGCCGTCGCGCGACGCCGGCAGCATGAGATGCACGCGAAGGTTGCCGGAGTCGTCAAAGTCCGCCCACAGGCGACCCTTCATCGCCGCGACGAGCTCGCGTGAGATCGAAAGCCCGAGTCCAACGCCACCCGCCGCCGCCGAACGCGATGGGTCGGCTCGATAGAAGCGATCAAACATCCTGTCCGGGTCGGGGCGGTGCACACCGGCTGGGTTCGCCATGACTGTTTCGACCGAGCCCCCGCTCAGCCGCGCCGTGGCATTGACCGTCGAGCCCTCCGGGGCGTACTTCACTGCGTTGTCGAGCAGGTTGTCCAAGACCTGGTGCAGCCGCTCCGGATCGGCGGCCACCGGTGGAATGTCGTCGGGCACGTTGAGCTTCAGGGACAGCCGGCGCGCCCCCGCCCGAGGCCGAATCATCTCCAGCTCTTGCTCCAGCTGGCCACCCAGGTCGACCGACGTGATGTGCATCGAGATCGTCCCCGCCTCGACGCGGGCGAGGTCGAGCAGCTCCTGCGCCATGCGCAGCACTCGCTCCGATTCCTCGTGCACGATCGCCGCCGCTCGCGTGCGCTCGGTTTCGCTCAGCAGGCTGCCGTCGACCAGAGCCTGGCTGAAGCCGATCAAGCTGGTCAGCGGCGTTTTGAGCTCGTGCGAGACGTTGGCGAGGAAGTCGCGCTGAACCTCACGCGCGCGCTCAACCGCTTCCGCCATGCGGGTGAACGCCGAGCCAAGCATCCCCAGCTCGTCCTGGCCGTCGATGTCGACTCGGCGCGAGTAGTTGCCGGCCGCGATGTCCTCCGCCGCTGAGCCGAGCTGGGTCAGCGGTCTCGTCACCGACCGGCTCACCAGCAGGACGAGCAGCATGGCCACAACCAGGGCCACGCCGCCGGCCTCGAGGAGACGGCTCGCGAGATCGCCGGCGGCGGCCGTCGCGACGAAGGCTTCGGGCTGGGCGATCATCACGTAAGTCGCCCCGAGCGGGTCGACCCGTTTGCCCGGTAGCTTGATCGCCGCGGCAAGAAAGCTCTGATCGCCAAGCGATGTATGCCTGCCTGTCCGCTGTCGTAAACGATGGTGCGCTCGCTGTCGAGGAGGAGGAGCCGCCCGCTGCCGAGCCGCGGCGCGTCGAGGTTCAGCCGGTTCGTGAAGTCCGAAGGCGTGGCGGGGCGGCACAGGGTCGTCCCGGTTTGTGGCGTGACGCACTCCTGCGTCCGGACCACGGTCGCCGCCACAGTGACCTGCCGGTCCAGCTGATCCTGCACGCTCTCGAACTCGAGGTCGCGAACCATGACCCAGGTCAATGCGCCACCGAGCAGAAGACTGACGGCGACGATGCCGGCCGCGGCCGCGACAAGACGCAGTCGCAGGGTCAGCTTCCCGTCAGCTCCAACCGATACCCGACGCCCCACACGGTCTGGATGCTCGGATCGGTGATCTTCGCGGCAGCCAGCTTCTCACGGACCTGCTGGACATGAACGTCGACGGTCCTGGTGTAGCCGGGAAAGTCGTAGCCCCAGACCAGGTCGAGGAGCTCGCTCCGCTGAAAGACCCGCCCGGGATGGCGCGCCAGGAGGGTCAGCAGGTCGAACTCCTTGGGTCGGAGCTGCACCCGCTCGGAGCCGTGTCGCACCTCGTGCCGCTCGACGTCGACCTCCAGCTTGCCGGCGCGCACGAGCCTGGGCTGGTCGGGCTCGATCCGGGCACGGCGAAGCAGCGCTTTGGCGCGCGCCACCAGCTCCTGGGGGTGGAACGGCTTGGTCAGGTAGTCGTCAGCGCCCACCTCGAGACCCACGACCTTGTCGGTGACCTCGTCGCGCGCGGTCAGCATGATGATCGGCACCTGGCTCTGCTTGCGGATCTCCTTGCATATGGTCAGGCCGTCGACTCCGGGCAGCATGATGTCGAGGATCACGAGGTCGGGCTTGACCTGGCTGAAGCGGGCGACCGCCTGGGCTCCATCCCCCACTCCCTCGACCTCATAGCCCTCACGGGTGAGGTACAGGCGAGCCAGCTCGAGGATGTGCTTCTCGTCGTCGACGACGAGGATCTTGGAAGTCATCGATCCGCCCATTGGTCTCATTGTTCAGACCAACGTCAGACGCCGGTCTTACATGTGTCATCGGTATGTAATTCCAGGTCTTCACCTCCCAGCTTGCGGGGGAGGTCGGCGCGCAGCGCCGGGTGGGGAGACCCGAGGCCTGTTCCGGCTTCCCTCGTCCGAGCGCAAGACCAACTTGATCGGGTTCCCGATGAGCCCGAAACGGTCACGGATCTTCTTCTCGAGGTAGCGCCTGTAGGAGAAGTGAAGGAGGCCCGTGTCGTTGACGAACATGACGACGGTGGGCGCTTCGCCGGCGGCTTGCGTCCCGTAACCGAGCTTGAGCCGCCGGCCCTTGAAGCTGGGTGGTGGGTGGTCGAGGAACGCCTCCCGCAGGACGCGGTTCAGCTCGTTGGGCGGCATCTTGATCCGGCGCTGACCGACCACTTCGAGCGCGGTCGGCAGCAGTGTCCCGATGCCTTCCCTCGTCTTGGCCGAGACCGTGGCGATGGGCGCGTAAGGCGCGAACTTGAACTGCCTGGCCAGGGCCGCGCGCCAGTGGGCGGGCTTTCGCTCCGCCGGCTCGACCAGGTCGATCTTGTTGACCACGATCACTAGCCCTTTCCCAGCGTCGAGCGCGTAGCCGGCTACGTGCTGGTCCTGGGCCAGGACGCCGGCCGAGGCGTCGAGGACGAGCAGCACGGCGTCGGCCCGCTCCATGGCATGGATCCCGCGCAGCAGGCTGTAGCGCTCGAGCCGGTCACGGCTCGACGACTTGCGGCGGATACCCGCGGTGTCGATGAGCACGACCGGAACGCCGTCGAACACGAGCTCGGTGTCGATGGGATCGCGCGTCGTGCCCGGTGTCGGGCTGACCAGCGCGCGTTCGTCGCCGAGCAGCGCATTCAGGAGTGACGACTTTCCGACGTTCGGCCGGCCCATGATGGCGAGCCGGTCCGCCTTGTCGTCCTCCCCGCTCGGCTCTTGGTGCGGCGGCAGCGCCTCCAGCAGGCGATCCAGGAGCTCGCCCACTCCCAACCCGTGCTGGGCGGAGACGAGCGACGGCTCGTCAAAGCCGAGCTCGAGCAGCTCGTGGGCGAAATGCGCCTCCCCATGCGAATCCGCCTTGTTGGCCGCGACGATGACTCGCGCCCGCGACTTGCGAAGCATCTGCGCGATGTCCCGGTCGATGGGCGTCAGGCCCTGGCGCACGTCGAACAGCAGCACGATGACGTCCGCCTGGTCGATGGCGATCCTGGTCTGGGCTTCGATCGCGCTGCGTGAGGAGTCCTTCGCGCCGTCGAGGTCCAGGCCGGCGGTGTCGACGACCGTGAACTCGCGGCCGCGCCATTCGGCGACGCCGTAAAGCCGATCGCGCGTCAGCCCCGACTGGGCGTCGGTCTGCCGACGATCGCGACGATGGGCCTGGCCACCGGTCAATTAGACGGTTTTTGGCTGCCTGACCCACAAGACGACCGCCGCGGTGGCGCAGAGCGCGGCACCGAAGCCGAGGGCGGCCTGCGAACTTACGAGGGTCCAGAGCGCCCCGGCGACGACGCTAGAGGCCAGGTCCGCTGCACCGTTGATGGCATTGAGGAATCCGAACGCGGTGCCCAGCCGGCGGGCCTCGACCAGCGAGCTGGTGAGCGAGCCCTCGACCGCGCTCACCACCGGGTTCTGCGCCCCCACCAGGAGGGCCAGGAGGCCGAGGGCGAGCCAGCCATGCCCGACCAGCCCGACCAGGCACGCCAGGGCAAAAGTGAGGTAAGCGGCGGCGAGCACCGGCGCCTTGCCGACCCGGTCGGCGAGCCAGCCTGCCGGGAACGACACCGCCGCGCCCACCGCGTTGTGCGCGAGATAGAAGCCAACCGCGGCCGCGAGCGCGCCGGTGCGGCCCAGCTCGGGCTGCATGATTTGGGCCGCCCGGAGGGTGAAGAAGGCGGTCGCGAAGTTGCCCAGGCCGAAGATGGCCACCGGGACCATCAGCCGCCAGAAGTTTGGGGGGAGGGGCACCCGGAGCGAAACCGGCTCCGGCCGCCCGCGGCGTGGATCGCGCGTGATGAGTGCGAACAGCACCACGCACACGACGCCCGGTATCAGCGCAACCCAGAAGATCGTGCGGAAGCTGTGGCCGGTGGAGAGAAGAACAAACGCGACGCTGGGGCCGATCAGCGCGCCCGCTGTGTCCAGGGCCTCGTGGAATCCGAAAGCCTTGCCGAGATCTTTCTTCTCGACCGAGCCGGCGAGCATCGCGGAGCGAATCGGCTGGCGAAGGCCGCGGCCCATCCACGCCAGGGCTCGAGCGACGATGATCTGCGGCCAGGCTGTGATCGCGACGAGGAGACCAAGTCCGACGACCGTACCCCCGTAGCCGCCGACCGCAAGCTTTCTGCGCCACGAGATGCGGTCGCTGTACCAGCCGCTGAACAGCTTGACGACGGCCGATGAACCATCGCCGACTCCCTCGATCAAGCCCACGGCGAAAGCAGGCGCTCCCAGGCCGACCGTGATGAAAAGGGGCAGGACGGCGAAGACCATCTCGTAGTTGGCGTCGGCCGCCAGGTCGGCCAGCCCGATCCCGAGGACGTTTCGATTCAGCCACCTCACCGGGAGCGGCGGCGCGATCGGGTCGGTCAGATCAATTCCAGCGGCTCAGGTTGAAAAGGCCCGCCGTCCTTTTCGGCGACAAAAGCGTTGGCGTCGACCGGCTTACCCTCGTGGACGGCGACGATCAGATAGACGTAGCCGGCCCACGCGCGCTCGGTGTCGAATCGTGACGCCTGCGCCGGGTGGTCGGGGTGGCTGTGGTAGTAGCCGACGATGTCGAGGCCTGCAGCGTCCGCCTCGCGCTGGATGCGGATCTGGTCCCGTGGATCGATCTCGTACCGGTCGCGCGCGCGATCGACCACGATGTTGCCTCAGCTCCTCCCCATTTACGGGGAGGTCCGGCGAAGCCGGGGAGGGGCTGATCCATACAACCCAGTCGAGAGATACCGGTCCCCCGAGTCGGGAAAGACCGTCACGACCACCCCCTCGCGAATCGTCTCCGCCAGCCTGCGCACCGCCCACAGCGCGGCGCCGCTGGAATGTCCGACCAGCAACCCCTCGGTCCGCGCCACACTGCGGGCGAGGTCGTAAGCCGGCTCGGTCGGGCAACCCCACACCTCGTCGGCGAGCGATTCGTCCCAGATCCGCGGCACGATTGCAGTCGGCAGGTGCTTCAGCCCTTCGAGGCCGTGGAACGCGTCCTCCGGCTCGACGGCAATGGTCCTGATGGATGCGTCGTGCTCCTTCAGCCGCCGCGACGTGCCAACAAACGTTCCGGTCGTGCCGAGCCCGGCCACAAAGTGTGTGATGCGACCGTTGGTCTGCTCCAGGATCTCCACCGCGGTGCCCTCGTAATGCGCGCGCGGGTTCGCGGGATTGGAGTACTGGTCGGGATAGAAGTACTCGTCGGGACTCGCGGCTACCATGTCGCGCACCATCCGGATGGCGCCGTCGGACCCTTCGCCCGCGTCGCTGTACACGATGCCGGCGCCGTAAGCGGTCACGAGGGCCTTGCGCTCTGCACTCACGTTGCCAGGCATCACAAGCTTCACGCGGTAGCCCTTGGCCGAGCCGATCAACGCGTAAGCGATGCCGGTGTTGCCGGAGGTCGAATCGACGATGGTCTTGTCACGGGTCAGCGCTCCACGCCGCTCGCCGTCTTCGATCATCGACAGCGCCGCCCGGTCTTTGACCGAGCCTCCGGGATTGAACCACTCGGCCTTGGCGTAAACCTCCAACTGCGGGAACTCCCGATCGAAAAGCCGAACCCGCAGAAGCGGCGTGTTGCCAACCAGCCGCGTGATACCAGGAACGCCCACTCCGCGTGCCACCGCTAGAAAAGGATAGGAGGGAGGTGGATCAGGAGCTTGAACTCAAGCGCGCCTCATCGAGCATCGTATGACCCGGGCTCGGGCGCTCAGCCGGCGAAGTGGTAAAGGACAACACCCCCGAGCACGAACAGCCCCGCCAGCGTGTAGCCGGTGAGCGAGCGGCGGTAGATCGATCCGCCCTCCGGGGCGAGGATGTTCAAGATCGCGATGCCCACCAGGAACCCGCCGCCGAGCAGCGCGACAGGCCCCGAATGCGTCAGTACGCCGAGGAGAAGGATCGCGGCGGCCACCACGATCTCGATCAGCTGCAGCAAAGTGGATGCGGCCAATGCGTCAGCCGGAAAGAGCGTGAGCGAAGTCGGCGATTATGTCGGCCCCGTCCTCGATTCCCACCGAAACGCGAACCGTCCCCGCGCCGACTCCAAGCTCGGCCCGCTCCGCCGGGCTCATGGAGCGGTGCGAGGTGATCTCCGGGTAACTGATCGTCGTCTCGACGCCGCCCAGGCTCGCCGCGAACGTGGCCAGCGAGAAGCGCTCGATCATCCGCTGCACTGCGGCGCGGCCGCCTTCGAGGTCGAACGCCATCATCCCCCCCGATCCGTTGGGCAGGAGTCGATGAGCCACGCTGTAGGAGGGCGACTCCTCTAGAAGCGGATGGTGCACGCGCGCGACAGCCGACATCGACCGCATTGC